>JAEVYX010000039.1 GCA_023392515.1 Bacillota bacterium
CCGACGGAGTTCCTTACAAATAGGGCGCAGGGAAGGATTTGGCTTTGAACCTCGGCATCCTTGTCATTGAGCAGGGTTAGAAGCATTTGGGCGCTTTGACAGCCGATTTCCCGGTTGGGAAGGGCGATGGTGGTCAAGGGCGGATAAAGGCATGAAGCAAAATCCCGGTTATCAAAGCCGGCCAGGGAAATATCCTCGGGGATGCGCAGGCCGCGCTTGTGAATGGCGGCCAAACAGCCGGCTGCCATCAAATCGTTCAGTGAAAAAATGGCGCTGGGCGGCGTGGGCAGGGAAAGCAGTTCCTCGCAAAGCATTTCGCCTGAGCGGTATTCCCAATCTCCCCAGCGGATGTACTCAGGCTGCACGGCAACGCCCGCCTCGGCCATGGCGGATTCAAAGCCCAGAATACGCTCCTTGCAGGGAAAGGAATGGGCATGGCCGGCAATGAGGCCGATGCGCCGGTGCCCTTTTTGAAGGAGCAGGCGGGTCATATCCTTGGCACTGTCAAAATTATTATAGGTAGCAAATACATCCCCGGGAACGCTGCTGTGGGCGTAAGCATACACCAAGGGCTTTCCTGGCGGGTCGATGATGCCGTCAAACCGCCGGTCATGCATGGCTACATAAATGATACCGTCTACGTGGGCATCCAGCAATACACGGATGCCGTCGTTGATAATGGTGCGGTACATGGTGATATGATCGTATTGGTTATACAGCCTTTCCAACAGCCGCAGGTTGTTCAGCAATATCTGATACCCCTGCTGCTCCAATTGTTCGCTGATGCCATTGACAATCTCCGGAACAGGCAGGCCGCGGATATCCTCCACCAGCACGCCAATGGTATGGGTTTTGTTCATCCGCAGGCTTTTGGCAATATTATTTAGGGTATAGTTGGTCTTTTCAATGGCATCCTCCACACGTTTGCGCGTAGCTTCCTTTACCTGCTTTTTGCCGCTGAGCACGTGGGATACCGTGGCTGTGGACACCTTGGCCAGCTTGGCAATCTCCTTCATGGTGGCCATGTGATCCGTCCCCTTCATTTAAATATAATCGTTTAATGTTTGCATGGTAGCATAAGAGCTACACCCTGTCAAGCAAAGCTGAAAAGCATGAATTCCATTCCTTGACATCCGGCTTGCCGGATGCTATGATTCCCCGTAGGCACTTACATACAGTTGCGTTAATATAAGCGTTGTGAGGATTATATGGGAAAACTGATTCGAGCTGTTACCGCCCATCCGCTGATCGATACTTTGATCCATTTGAAGGGGAATGAGCGGGCTTGCCTTTTGACCGAACCCCTTTGGGGAATTCCCTACAACCTGTATGTGCCATATGTATCTGTTTACATGGCCGCATTGGGCATGACGCCTTTTCAGATTGGGATCGTGTCCACGGCGTTTTTTGCTTCCCAGATGTTTTGGGCGCTCTTTGGCGGAGCGCTTACCGATAAGCTGGGGCGAAGGTTCTGCACGCTGATCTTTGATTTTCTCTGCTGGAGCGTTCCGGCGCTTTTGTGGATGTGCGCCCAGAATTTCTATTGGTTTTTGGCTGCAGCACTGCTCAACGGCATGTGGCGGATTACGGAAACCTCCTGGGCGCTGCTGCTGGTGGAGGAAGCACCGGAAAGCAGACTGGTGCATTTATACTCCATCACCCATATCGCGGGGCTTCTGGCGGGGTTTGTAGCACCGATCCCTTACTTTTTCGTGCAGACCTATTCGGTGATACCCACAGTGCGGGTGCTGTATGGGCTGACCTTTATCCTCATGACTGCCAAGTTTTTGATACTGTATTTCCTTTCTCATGAAACGGAGATAGGCTTGCGCCACATGAAGGAATGCAAAAATATCAATGTGATTGCCCATGCCTGGGATGGCCGGCATGTGCTGTTCACCATGCTGAAAACCCCCAAGGTGATGCTGACCGTTGGGGTGGTGGGGTGCTTTGCGGCTATAAAAAGCGTGAATGATGCCTTCTGGCCTTTGCTGATTACAGACAAGCTGGGCATTGCAACGGAGAATCTTTCGGTGTTCGCCACGGTTCGGTCTTTGATGATGCTGCTGGCCTTCTTTGTCTGGGGGCCTCGGATATCCGTCTATTCCTTCAAAAAGCCGCTGATGCTGGGCTTTTCATGCCTGGGCCTGGTCTATCTGATGCTGCTGTTTATTGGTCCCGGCGCTTCCTTCTTTGTCATGCTGGGGGTTGTGGCGGAAGCGCTGGCCCTTTCCGTATTGAATCCGCTCACGTCATCGCTGCAAATGCTCCATGTGGATAAGGAGGAGCGGGCACGGATGAACGGGCTGTTCTGCGCGATGTGCCTTTTGATGACGTCCCCCTTCGGCGCACTGGCCGGATATCTTTCAGAAATGAACCGTGCCTGGCCTTATGTGCTGAACCTGGGCCTGGTGGCGGTGGCGCTCTTTTTGTCCGTTCAGGTGTGGAACATGAAAGCCGCGGAAGAAGCAGTTGCGGCATAGACGGGAGAAATTTAACGGGAAGGCCTTCTTTTGAAAAAGAAGGCCTTCCCGTACCCATCCAAGAAAACGATAATTTTAAATTAGGATTTGCATTTTTCAGTGAGTGCCTTCGCTAAAGGAACCTGATATTATTGAAGTTTTCTCGGGGGTGCGGGGGTACTTTTTTTCAAAAGAGTACCCCCGCCGTTATCATGCCTTATTTCTCTTACCTTAGTACCTTGCTCAAGAACTCCTGGGTTCTGGGGTTCTGGGGCTTTGAAAAAAGCTCCTGAGGCGTGTTTTGCTCCGCGATAATCCCTTCATCCATAAACAGGACGCGGGTGGAAACTTCCCTTGCAAAGCCCATTTCATGGGTGACAATGATGCTGGTCATGCCGTTTTTCACCAGGTTTTTGATAACGGCCAACACTTCACCCACCATTTCCGGGTCCAGGGCGCTGGTAGGCTCGTCAAAAAGCATAACTTCAGGCTCCATAGCCAAGGCTCGGACGATGGCCAGGCGCTGCTTTTGGCCGCCGGAAAGGCGGCGGGGGTGCTCTCCCCATTTTTCAATAAGCCCGACCCGGTTGAGCAGCTCCTTGGCGAAGTCGTTCATCTCCGCCCTTGTTTTTTTGCCCAGCAGCACCGGCGCCAGCATGACATTTTCTCCGACGGTCAGGTGGGGGAATATATTGAAATGCTGAAAGACCATGCCCATCTTCTGCCGGTGCTGGTCTACGTTTACGCCTTTTTGGGTCAGGTCGGTTCCCTTGAAGATGATCTGGCCCTGGGTAGGCATTTCCAGCAGGTTCAGGCAGCGCAGAAAGGTGGATTTTCCCGAGCCGGAAGGGCCGATGACGGAAATGACCTCGCCCTTTACGATGGTCTCGTTAATGCCCCGAAGCACTTCCAGGCTGCCGAAGGACTTATGCAGGTTGTGCACTTCAATCACTGGCTTTCAGCCTCCTTTCCAGCACGGCGATGCCTTTGCTCAATGTGAAGGTAAGTATAAAATAGATGATGCCGACGACAATCAATGGCTCGATGACCAGGAACATGGCGCCGCTGATGGTTTTGTACTGTGTCATCAAATCCCCCACAAAGAAGGTGGAAGCCAGGGAGGTTTCCTTGATGACGGTCACAAACTCGTTGCACAGCGCCGGCAGGATATTTTTGATGGCCTGGGGAAAGACAATGCGTGTCATGGTCTGCCTGGCGCTGAGCCCAAGGGACCGGGCTGCTTCCGCCTGGCCGGGATCTACCGCCTGGATGCCTGCCCGGATGATTTCGCTTACATACCCGGCGGAGTTGAAGATAAGCGCAATACAGATGCAGGCGAACTTCGACAGATTCAGCATGGGCACAAGGTCGGGCAGAAGGAAGTAGAAGAAATACAATTGCAAAAGGAGTGGCGTGCCCCGCACAATCTCCACATAGGCTGTGGCGATCAGCGATACGGCCCGGACGCGGGACCTGCGCATCAGCGCGACCAGAGAACCGATCAGCGTACCTGCGGAAACGGTGATCAGCGACAACAGCAGGGTGTAGCCCAGGCCGCTGACAAACAGATTGCCATAGCGGGACAGCACCTTTAAGGTATTGGCGGCCATACTTTCAAACAATGGGCAAGACCTCCTGTGTGAGCTTGGCACCATGC
>JAEVYX010000087.1 GCA_023392515.1 Bacillota bacterium
ATTAAAGCTATAGGGACAGCAGAAGATCTGCTATTTGTATATCTGAATATCCATCTTCGTACAAGTCTTCAATCAAACCCCTGTACATTTCATCCTTGTGATCTGATAATATCTGTTGAGCATCATCCAATGTCAAATTATGCTTTTCCAGATTCATGCACCTCCAATTGTTTCAATTGTTTCCATTTTTACGAGATTTATGAAGGGGCTTTGGCCGTGTCATCTGCACCGATATGATCCGCTCGGACACCATGGCGGTAATTGGCGCGCGTTGTTTGCCGTGAAGGAAGATATGCACTTCACCGCATTGTATTGCGACGACAGCGAGGTCAAAAGAGGAATGGTAAGGTGTGCAGCGCGCGGGACGGATGGAGGATGGGAAGCAGTCATAAAAAAATGTGGTGGATGTTGCGGATTTCCTTGCATTTCCGGTTTTGCATATGATAGCATCATAGCATACAGGGCTGTCCAATGAGGACGGCCTTTTGTTATGCTTCCCGTTTCGCGGATACTGAACGGAGTTTACACATCCGGGCAGCAGAAGCAAGTTTTAAATGGTACGGCAGCGCAAGGGCGCAGTGAAATGCTGACCACAAATATGTTTCTACTGAGCTTCCTTGGAATCCCTATGCAAAAAAGCGCGCGCTCTTATGAAGAGGCGTGCTTTTTTATACCTTTATCGGCTAATAAGATTTTAAAGGAGGAGAACAAATGAACCAGGTCTATCTGTCCGGCATCATAGCCGATCCCCCCGTCCGCGTAGGGAAAGCGGAAGACGAGATTCCCCATGCCGTACTTCAGCTGTGCGTCAGTCACAAAACGAGCAAGGGGGAATGGCGCAGGGAAATGTACACCATCAACAGCTGGAACGCTGCCGCCCAGTGGGTCCTACAAAATTTGAAGCAAGGGCAGCGGGTGGCGCTGCTGGGATATTTGACCCAGCGCATGCTTAAGACCGGCGACGGGGTATTCATTTGCGTGGAAGTCACGTCTCAAGAGTTTTTGCCGATGGAGACGAAGGGACGGAATAAAGAAGATCCCCTTGCTTATGTATTGGCATCTGATGAAGGGTTGTAAGACAATATAGGAGGATAAGTAATGTCCACTGTCATAGATTTGTTGAAAGGGCTTAGATATACGCGCCTTGAAGTCAAAATCCTCGATCAAAGAATAAAAAGGCAGCAGTTGGAAATGCAAGGAGTTTCATCGGCACGCCTTGGCGGAATTACGCACAGTCATCATTTGCCTGAGGGGCTGGACCGCATGGTTGCCAAGAAGGACGAACTGGAACGCGCGCAGGAAAAATCGATCGTTCGCTTGTATGAACAGATGAAAGCGGCGGAGGAATTGCTAAGAACTGAAGACGATCCTCAGATGCGGCTGCTGATGCGGTTGCTGTATGTGGAAGAAAAGAAACTGCATGAGGTTAGCAAATGCATGTATGTAAGCAAAGCAACTGCCGAGCGGATCAATAAAAGAGTAAAAGAAAAATATGGTGCTCAAAGAATGATGACAAATGAGGGAGAATGAGTATGCAATCCATGATATAGTGTAGGTGGAGGAGCGTAAGGCATGGCGCTGCTCCCTCCTTAGCGGCCCTACCCGGATTTATTCCGTGTAGGGCCGTATTCATTGGGCAAACAAGATAAATAAATACCAATGCGCAGGACATGTCTTGTACGAATGAGAAGGGAGTGATTTTCTTGCGTATTCAATTTGTGGAAAACTATGAACAGTACAAAAAGGGTGAAGACCATGTTGTTCGGGATGGGCTTGCCCTAAGGCTGCTGGAGCAAGGCAAAGCCAGGCTGCCTAAGCAGACGGAACAAAAAACCACAATGCTGCCAGCAGCGCCGCCGGCACAGGCAAATGCAAAAGAAAACGAAAAGGGGACTAGGAAAAAGATGGCGGAAGGGAAAAAATAGCCTCCATAAAAAGCTTGGCAGTGCACGGCCCAGCTTTTATCGTCATTATCGCCGGCAAACAGCAAATATTATCTGTCCGCCGGAGAGCCGGGAACTTTCTGATTCCAACACGGATGACTTGCGGGATTTTCCATGCAATATCCCGGAAGCCGGCAGAGGCAAATGCATGTTTACCATATTTCTATTTGGACAGGATGTGAGGACGCGATGAGAACAAGTACACGGCTGAAAAATCTGAAAGATTGGCTGACGGAAAATGCTTGCAGCGGGAGAAAAATGAAAGCGCCAGGTTCAAACGCATTGGAGATTAGATACCGGGAACCCACCTGCCGTCTGTCCATTTTTTCGGCCCAGGAAGCTGCTGACATCACCAATATCTACGAGAATACGGATATGGCTCCCGGTATTCTCATTTTCATGAACCGCAGCGGCATCCGGGATCATTACAAAAAACGCGATAAGAGAAGCAAGACGATGCGGCCAATGGATTTGAGGGAATTTCTTGAATTGCAATTGATGTTCATTGCTTATGATCCCGGCCATCGGACGGACGAAAGCCAGCAAAGCGGTTCTTTGGAGGATATATTACCCAATGAGGAAGAGGCAGGTTTTGCGGTGCTTGACTGGGCGGAAGAAACGATGCAAAAGCTGGTGGAAAACAGTATTATGCCGGGTACAGACCTCATCGTGGACCAGGTTGGGCTAGAATTTGGCCCCCTGAAAGAAAACGGCGTCCTGGCCGAAAAAAAGCCTCTTTACTATGCCGTTCTGAACTGCACGTTTGGATGTGCAAGCCAGGCGGTGGAAAACCCGGAAACAATCAATTATCTGGACTAGAAAGAAGGAAAATCGATGTACAAACATGGTGTATATACTGTTCTGGAAGGAACAGCGCAAGAAGTCCTGAAGGGTGCGAACGCACCCATCTACGTGGGTACGGCTCCGGTACATACAATTCCGGGCGGCTCTGAAAATGTGAACAAACCTGTGCGCGTAGCCAGTTTCGAACAAGCCAAGGCATTGTTTGGCTATCGTGAGGATTGGGCAGCGTATACCCTTTGTGAAGCCATGTACGCCCACTTCACGGAAAACGCGGTAGGCCCCATTGTGCTCATCAATGTACTGGATGTCAAGAAACATAAGGAGGCTGCTCCCTCAGCACAAACGGCAACCCCTGCAAGCGGGAAAATCGTCCTTGCCGGTATGCAGAACGCGGTGCTGGATTCGCTGAAGGTCGGCAGCAAAGCGGCTTCCGCTTACCGGCTGAGCTATGAGGATGGCGCCGGAAAGCTGACCATTACAGAAACAACCGCAGGCAGCCTGGGAACGAATGAGCTTGAAATCTCCTACGATGTTGTTGCTCCTTCTCAGGTGGATGATGAAGATCTGGTGGGGACCTATGATGGGGAAGGCGTTTCTACAGGCATTCAGGCTATTCGCGATGTATACCAGCTGACAGGTTACATCCCTGGCACCATTCTTTGTCCGGGGTACAGCCACAGAACCGCCGTTCGTGCCGCCATGCTTAATATGTCGCAGAAGGCGAACGGCCACTGGGACAATTTCATTTATACCGATATCCCCCTGGCCGACGAGGAAGGCGCAATGACATTGTCCGCCGCAGTGGCCTGGAAAGCGGCCAGCGGGCATAACGCGCCCAACGAAAAGATCTTCTTCCCCATGTGGAAAACGCTGTCCGGTAAAATGTATCACCTTAGCGTACTGTTCGCGGTCAACATGCAGATGCTGCAAATCAAAGCAAACGGCGTTCCTTATCAAACGGCTTCCAACACGGTGCTGCCTGCCGGACAGGCGTATTATGGCGCAGGCCGGGACAATTATCTGCCGGATGAAGAGGCTGTAAACAAGCTGTTAGGCGCCAACGGAATTACCAGCGCTGCGTTTACCGCCGGCGCATGGAAGCTTTGGGGTGCGCACAGCGCCGCCTACGACTCATTTACGGATACCGGCGAGAATGTGGCTGATACCCGCCGTGGAATGCTCAACTACCTGGGCAACCGTTTCCAAAGCGTTTATGGGGATGAAGTGGATATCCCCATCTCCAGAAACCGCATTGCACAGATCGCAGCCCAGGAGAATGAGTATATTGGCCGGCTCATCTCCATGGGTGAACTTTTGTATGGAAAGTGCAGCGCGGTGATCAATGCGGAGAACAAGGATCAAATGAAGCAGGGAGATTTCAAATTCGTTTATGAAATCACAACAGCTCCGCTTTCCAAGAGTTTGACGATGGTAATGACCCACACGGATGCGGGCCTTGCCACGTTCTTTGAGGAGGATGCCTAATGCAAAAGCAAATCGTAAGCATCGTAGAGGATTTCCGGGTCTTTGACGGCACGGTGCTGGTGGAAGATGTGCAAAGCTGTACGCTGCCCAAAATTACCAATCCTGTAACCACCATTTCCGGCAGCGGCATGGCCGGTAACATTGATATGCCGGATTCCTCCAGGGTAAGCTCCATGGCGTACAGTTTAGCCCATAACAACGGTCTTAACTGTGGCATGCTTTGCCGGCCGGGGGTTCACGACAATGAATTCAGAACGTCCGTGCAGGTGTATGACAAGGAAAAGGGCACCATGGTGCGCAAGTCCGTTAAACACCGCCTGCGCGGGTTCTTTGCGGGAGAAGAGAAGGGTACGATCCAGAGGGGGAATCCCCTGGGCTCCACCGTCAATTTCAATTGTATCCGGTATGAGCGGGAAGAAGACGGCGTGATCACGCAGCGTATTGATATCCCCGCCGGTATCATTGAATATGGCGGCGTAAGCTATACCAGCGAAACGCAAAACCTGCTTGATTAAGGGCAAGGGATCAAGAGACACAGCCTGAGGGACAGGGAAAGTATTACCTGTCCTTCAGACTAATAAGAAACCAGGGGAGGCATTGGAGGGCCGAGGCCCTCCAATTTTCAATCGAAAATCAGCGACATGTGCGGTGATTTTCGTTGAAATTTCGAAGAAATTCCAACCTTGCCCGAGCAAACGACCGTAAAAGCCAAAGCTTTTACAGTGCGGCGAGGGAAAAAACTCTACAAAGCGGCATTCGCCGCTTTGTAGATATACTGGGGGACAGGCAGAAAACTGCCTGTCCCCTTTATTAAAGGAGGGTCAGGCCATGCCTACGGAAAAAAGAGTTGACTCCAAGCCGGGAAATGACGCAGATCTTAACCAGATAGATGAGGGGACAGGAAAGCAGGAAATAATATCTTCCTCTGAAGCGATAGACGAAGAACAAATTAGTGAAATACTCAAGGGGACCCTGGAGCTTATCTCCCCCATATTGAGCCGCGGAAAAGAATTGAACGAAATCGACTTTGATTTTTCCAATATCACCATCGAAGAATTAACAAGCGCACTGGACCGGCACATGGGCGGCAATCCCGCATCGATTCTGCCGGAACAGCAGTTTGCTGTCTTTGCGCTTGCCTGCAGGGGCTTTGAAGGACTGGATGAAAAGGACATTCTTGACCGCTTGCAGGCTGAGGATGGCTTTGCAGCCACGGTGGCGGGTGGAAAGTTCCTGGATTACCTGATTGGGCGGGGAAATATCCGCTTGCTGAATTCACTCGCGCAAGGAGAAGATGCCAAAGAGCTCTATAGGCGCGGAAGCATAGAGCTTGAAAAGCCGGTAACAGGGCCGGAAGGGCAGCAAATTCATGGGCTTTCCTATGACTTTTCCAGGATTACAGGGAACAAATATGTGGAAATATTGGGATCACATTCAGATACCCAGGTAGGTTTTGGCTACAAGAAGGCAAGGAAACTTTACTTGGAAGCCGTTAAGACAGCCAATGGCTGGACCGGTATCATGGCCGGGGACGTGGAAAAGCAACTGACACGGGAGGATGTTTTTTCAGGGCAGCGGGTGGCCATCGGTTTTTTTATCACCACCTACCTTGGAGCGCGCAGGCATACGAAGCCGAGGCAGTCCAGGTAGAGGCCGGCGGGAAAACCGCTTATCCAATGCTTATGGATATGACCATATTTTCATTTTTGCGCTATAGGCAAAGGCTTTACGAACACCTGCAGGAAGTGGCGGAGTATCGGACTTATAACCGGGAGGAATCCGCAAGACAGCTCTAGGATATGCAGTTAAGACCAGGAAGAAGGATGTGAATGGGATGCAAATCCTGTTAATGAATACGGATATCTCAGGAAGATATCCGGTAAAGGCCCTGCGGACCGATGACACGGATGGATGCGAGCAGGATGCGTGCATTCTGGAAGCAACCGGGGATTTGGCCGCCCGGGAATTACTTGGGATCCGTACAGACGACTTTTTGGAAGCGTCAGAGGAAGGATATACCACCGGGCGACTATATATTGACGCCATCACGGAAATGGATGGCGTTACAACGGTCTATTCCAGGGGAATGAGCGCCAAGGGCATAGAAAAGGGCTGGTCAAGCTTTGAAAATGTAACGCTGATGGAGCTTATGCACCTGGCAGCCTCGGAACTGAAAATGGGATATCAGCAATTTGGTATTACCGACCAAAAATATGAGCGATTGATCCGCAAAGGGGAAACCTGGATCGAGTTTCTGCGGCGGCTGCTCAGGCTGGAAGGAGCAGTACTCAAATGCACCGATGGCAAATTGACTGCTGTATCCATACCATGGGCACAGGCCCAAAACCCGGTGCGCACCTATGAAATCACCTCTGAAACAAACGGCTGTCTTTATACTGAGAATTTTCGCGCCTACAGGGAATGCATTCTTTCCGGAATCGATCTTCAGGGAAAAGCAACAGATACAGCCGTGCCGGGAGACCGGCAATGGAAACCGGGCGATATACAGCCTCAGAACGCAAAACAGGGGAAACGCTGGGCGCAGGGTGAATTGCTGGCTGTTAACCGCATGTGCAGTACTCT
>JAEVYX010000090.1 GCA_023392515.1 Bacillota bacterium
CACATTATGTAAGATTCATGGAAGAGCAACGCAAGGAAACGGGGGAATACGGATGGCCGCCGGCCAGGATGTTTTTAGGCGGTATGAAAAAAAGTACCTGCTTGACGCCCAGCAGCACGAATGGATGGTACATAAGCTTCAAGGACACATGCAAGCGGATGTGTATGGCCTGCATACCATTTGCAATATTTATTTTGATACAGATAATTATCAACTCATTCGAACATCCATAGAAAAGCCCATTTATAAGGAAAAGCTGCGCATGCGCAGTTATGGAATTCCGGGTGAGCAAGACATCGTATTTTTGGAGCTTAAGAAAAAATACAAAGGTGTTGTATATAAGCGCCGGGCCGCTATGACCCTTACCCAGGCTCAAGCTTATCTCGCTTCCGGCCAGCCCCCCGGAACACCGGAGCAGATCCTGCATGAAATCAACTGGTTTATGCAATTTTATCAACCCGTTCCCAAGGCATATATCGCCTATGACAGGATTGCCCTGTTTGATAATGAATTTCCCGAACTACGCGTCACTTTTGATCAAAACATCAGGGGCAGAGATACCATGCTCGATCTGCGCAAAGGTACGTGGGGAACGCCTCTTTTGCCGCCGGACACATGGCTGATGGAAATAAAAACCCCCGGTGCTATGCCTTTTTGGCTGTGCCGCCTGATGAGTGAGGCAAAAATCTATCCCGCGTCCTATTCAAAATATGGCACCTTCTATACGGATTATCTCTATCCGGTTAAAGAATATAAAGGAGGCTCTCTCCATGCTTGACAGTATCCTTTCGAATAATGCGCCATCCACCGTTGGCCCCTTGCTTCTATGTACCCTGGTATCATTAGTTCTAGGGCTTGGCATCGCCTTTGTTTATATGTTCCGCAACGTTTACAGCAAAAGTTTTGTGATTACGCTGGCACTTTTGCCTGCCATGGTTCAAATTGTCATTATGCTGGTCAATGGCAACATAGGTACGGGTGTAGCAGTCCTGGGTGCATTCAGCCTGGTCCGGTTTCGTTCGATTCCAGGCAGTGCCCGGGAAATTGGCAGTATTTTTTTTGCCATGGCGATCGGTCTTGCCACCGGCATGGGCTATTTGGCTGTTGCCGCCTTGTTCCTGCTCATCATTGGCGGAATGCAGCTGTTACTGTCCGCCTCCTCCTTTGGGGGGCGCAAGGAGAACGAAAAAGAATTGAAAGTCACCATTCCCGAAAACCTGGATTATGACGGTATTTTCGATGATCTTTTTGCCCAATATGCCGACAATGCCGAGCTGATCCGGATTAAAACCACTAATATGGGAAGCCTTTTTGAATTGCACTATCATGTCCGCTTTAAAGGCAATAAAATCGAGAAAGAATTTCTTGACCAATTGCGCTGCCGCAATGGAAATTTGAGCATTTCCTGCGGGCAGGTTCCTGCGAACCGGGAAGAATTATAGGAGGAGAAGTCATGATGCAAAATCCTTTCCGGCGCATTTCCCTTCGCGCCGTTTTGTCCATAATGCTGGCTTTGTTCGTATCCGTATCCTTTATTCATATTCCGGGCTTAACGGCACCTTTCCATGCCTCGGCGGAGTCCGCCATAACTTCCGATGATTCCACTGATACTTGGGACCCCAATAGCGCCACAATCATCACCTTAAGCGGTGAAACCGCCACAGTGAAAGGCAGTGGTGCCAACGTTTCGGGCAGCATTGTCACCATTGAGAAAAAAGGAACCTATGTGCTACAAGGTTCTCTCAAGGACGGCCAGCTCCTCATCGACGCAGGAAAGAAAGATACCATCCATCTGGTGCTGAATGGCGCTTCCATCACAAGCCTCACAACGGCACCTCTATACGCCAAAAAGGCAGGGAAAATCATCCTCACGCTAGCGCCTGAAACGGACAACAGCCTGATGGATGCTGAAGCGTATGTCTATTCCGACGGGGAAACAGAACCGGATGCAGCCCTATTTGTAAAGAATAACCTCAGCATAAACGGCAGCGGGTCATTAACCGTTACCGGGCAGTATCTCCATGGCATTGTTGCCAAGGACAACCTTGTCATCGCCGATGGAGATATCCGCGTGACCGCAAATGATGTAGGAATCAGGGGGCGGGATTCTCTGACCGTGGAAGGTGGGAAAATCACCGTCAATTCTCAGGGAGACGCTCTCCAATCGAACAATGCGGAGGATGCCAAACTGGGCTGGATCGCCATTTCGGGCGGAGACTTTCAATTAACCTCCCTCAAAGACGGCATACAGGCAGAAACACGGTTAACCATTACCGGCGGCACTTTTCACATGGCAACCGGCGGCGCCCAGGCAGGTGAGACGATCAGTATACCCCAATCCCCCGTGGAAAATGGCAAAGGCCTGAAAGCCGGGGGCGACCTTATCATCAGCGGCGGTACGTTTACAGTGGATGCCATGGATGATGCGATTCATGCCAACGGCAGTGTGATCCTTCAAGCGGGTACATATACCCTTGCCACCGGTGACGACGGCATTCATGCCGACGGTGATGCAACCATTCAAAGCGGCGAGATCACGATTTCTGAAAGTTATGAAGGGATTGAAGCCGCTAATATCCTGATTCAGGGCGGTACGCTGAACCTTGCCGCATCAGACGATGGTTTTAATGCTGCGGGGGGCAACGACGGTCCTTCCCCTACCGGTGATTGGCGGGGCCGAGGCGGGTTTGAAGCCTCCGGAAACTATGCGGTTACAATAAGCGGCGGAACAGTAAACATAAACGCAGACGGGGACGGCATTGACTCAAATGGTGCAATTTATTTGGAAGGCGGCGAACTTCGAATCGACGGCCCTACCTTAAACGGTAATGCTGCCATGGATTGCAATGGCGATTTTGAAGTTCGTGGTGGCATTCTGGTCGCGGCAGGCAGCGCCGGCATGGCACAGGTTCCCGGTACTGGTTCTACTCAACCATCGCTGATGATTTATTTCAACAGCAACGGGCTGGCAGGAAAGACCATCTCATTAACCGATGCATCAGGTAATGAGATATTCAGTCACAATCTTATTAAGGATTTTCAAACAATCCTTATCAGTACACCCGAACTTGTTCAAGGAAGCACCTATACGCTTTCCATCGATGGGCAGACTCAAAGCGAAATAGCGCTTTTTCAGAACGCTACTGTCCTATCCAGCGACGGCTCTCCAGTGACCGCAGAGCAAGGATTTCCGCAGAGGCCGGGCGGTCACGGGCCCAGAAAATAACCTTTTACCCGCCTTTCAAAAAATGAGGTGGGTTTTTCAATTCGCTGTCCAAATCAACTCGCCCCATCCATGTAAAAATATGGACGTTTGAGGCTGATGCATAAGAGAGAATTGGTGCGACAAACTATAGAGGAATGCCAATATTAAAGGAGGCCGCCTATGAAACCCAAGCCGGATGATCGAAGTGACAACGTTGATCGAATTCAAAGAAACATTGATATGACCATTCACAACATGGAAAAGGCCGACGATCTTATTGAACGCACATCCGACCCAAAGAACAAGGAAGCGCTGGAGGACAAAAACGTCCGCCGTCGTCATGCCTTGGATGATATGCGCCGGGAAATCAAAGACGAAGCGGAACACCAAAAAAGAAATGTTTGATGTGAGTAAACAGATGCTTCCTATCGGCAAACATATGATAGCGGCAGCCCCCCCCGATTCGGGGGCTTTTTTGTAAAGAGGCTGTCGGCCTTCCAATAAAAAATTCAGCAATCATCTATCATGCTCACAAAACAGATAAGATTGAATTTAAGCATTCCCGTCAACTATTGCCCTAAACAAACATCATTTCATTGGCATAGATATAAATGGCGAGGGATATGCCCACGCTTTGAAAAGATAAAATTTGGAGTTGAGATAAATGATGCAAAACAATGCCGTGCAGGCCTCGTCAACCGTCACCCCTATTAGAGCAATCGCTAATGTGGCGGGCAGCCCGGCTTATCCAAAAATTCGCGGGACTGTGGTCTTCACAGAAGCGCAGGGGGGGACCAACGTACAGGCGGATATCGCGGGGCTGCCGACAACACCGACAAACTTTTTCGCCTTCCATTTGCATTCTGGCAACTGCGGCGGAACGCCTACAGGAACCTCCTATTCCGGAACTACTGATTACTTCCCGCAAACCGGTGAGCACTACAACCCTGATAATCAGCCGCACCCAATGCACGCGGGTGATTTTCCGGTTATGCTGTCCGCCGCCACAAAAGGCGGCTCGGCACATTTAAGCTTCTTTACGCCCAGATTCGCCGTTCAGGAAGCGGTAGGCAGAGCCGTTGTCGTTCACTACAATCCGGATGATTATCGCTCTCAGCCTGCGGGTGACTCAGGCGTCAAAATTGCTTGCGGTAATGTTATCGCCCAATCATAGCGCGATTCTATTCCACCATAGCCATCGGGGATACGCTCCGATGGCTTTTATCATTTCGGTTATCAATTACCATTCGTGTTGGTAATCTTACGATGCTGTGCATCAATTTTGTTGGGTAACCCGTTTATTAGGCAGATTCTTAAATAAATGGAGGAGATGTACTTTTGAAACGTATTTTAATGTTCACCATCGCGCTAATGATGATTCTTGCCAGCGCGTTTGCCTTGGCGGAAACCATTCCCGCTACCAGAGAAGAAACCATCAGTGTGGAAGGCACACCGGAGCAAATCACTTTGACACTCTTTGAAAGCGAGCGAGGCTATTCCTTATGGTATGACGCAAATATGTTTGCCTTTATCCCGGCAGACGAAGGGAACGATATAGATACGTTCCGCCCAGCAAGCAGCGAAGCAGTGGAGAATGTTGGGCTATACATTAATTATTCCAATCAGCTAGACTACACCATTTCCGAGGCCGGCAAGGATACAGCCATATCCCTATTGGATAACGGATATCAGATTAGTAAGATCGATGTTGCGTCGCTTTTTCCCCAGTACGAAGCGCAAGGGTTTCACGGCATAAAAGGGGATCAGGTCATTGAAAAGTATGTTGTAGCATCCCAAACCGGTCTGTTTTACTTAACTCTCGAATACCCGCTTGAAGCTGCAGAAGGGTTTGGGGCAAGGCTTATCTATACCATTTCCTCATTTGTCCCGGCCGCACAGCAGTAAGAATCACTAGACATAAATCCGGGATCACTTGTGATTTCGGATTTTTCTTATGGCCGGCTGCCTATAGATCCAGGCCATTGTTTCAAAATCGGAAATTGTCGTTTCAACAACTACTTTTTCCTCAAAGTAAAAATCAGAGGGCTTGTACATGTCTATATGAAGCATTATAATACATTTTACAAATAAATCTGTTCTCTATCTGTCGAATTGACAGTTGACAGTTATTGCAGGCAATGCTACAATTTGAACAGAGAACCCGCTCGGAAATTATTAACCTGGCATGAAACAGCGTTTCATTTGTTTTTTATGCAAGTCGAAATGACTGCATGAAAATAACACCCAAGGGGTAAAGAACAAGCCCCCAAAAAAGGAGATGTCTTAATGAAAAAGTTGGTGTCTATCTTGTTGTCCCTCATGCTTGTGGCCGTTTCCGGCTTGGCCGCAGCGCAGGCAAACCCCTACGAGGTTACCGAACCTATAACCATTGAGTATTGGCATGCCATGGAAAGCCAATATGATGGATTGATGCAGGAAATGGTCGCAGCCTTCCATGAGCAATATCCCCTTATTACCGTTGAACCCATTTACATTGGCAGCTATACCGTCCTCAATGAAAAATTCATTGCCGCCAACGCTGCCGGTGAAGTGCCCGCTATCAGCATGTCCAATACCAACTACGTTGCTCCTTACGGCGACTCCGGCGTTTGCGAACCGCTGACGGATTATATTGCCGCCTCCGGTTATGACATCGAAGACATCGGCGTCGGTCTGCAGGCTTCAACTCAATACGACGGCGTGCAGATTTCTTTGCCTTGCAACATCTCCACCCAGGTAATGTACTATAACAAGACCGCTGCCGAAGCGGAAGGCATCGAAATGCCTAAAACCTGGGATGAAATGGACGCTTTCGTAAAGAAGGCTACTGTGAAGAATGCCGATGGTACTACCGCCCGTTATGCCCTTGCGATTGGCGCTTGGGACTATTGGTACTTTGAGACGCTGTTCATGAATAATGGCGTAAAAGTTATCAACGACGACGGCGAAACCACCGACATCAACGGCGAAGTGGCTGCGGCCATGACTGCCCAGATTCAGCAGTGGTGCAAAGATGGCTATGCTTATGTAGCCTATGGCTCTGAAGCCTCCCCCAATATGCGCCAGAGCTTCATGGACGGCAAGGTTTTTGCAGTAACCCATACCTCTTCCCTCTACGAAAAGACCTACAAGGCCAAGAGCCCCTTTGAAGTAGGCATTGCCTGGTATCCCACCGGCACCGCCGGCACCAAAATCTCCGAAGTGGGCGGCAGCGTGTTGTTCATCCCCTCCAAGGCTTCTCAGGAACAGAAAAATGCCGCATGGCTTTTCCTGCAATTTGTCACCAGCAAAGAGAACAACATCTACTGGGCTGAGAACTCCGGTTATCTTCCCACCCGTCAGAGCGCTCTGACCGGGCCCGATGCGGAAAAATATCTGGAAACCAAGCCCGCTTTCCAAGTGGTATTTGAAAACCTGAACGAAATCAACCCCCGCAACCAGAATCCTATCTACGCCACCATCGCTACCATGTGGGCGGAAGGTTTTGCCAAGATTTGTGTTGACGGCGCCGATGTACAATCCACCCTGGATGAATACGCCGAGCTGATCAACGAAACGCTCCAGGATCAATAAAGCTTTTCGGTTCCGGGGGATCATCTCCCCCGGAACACCAAGATGAAATCATGAAGGGGTTCTCAGGAACCCCTTCGTTCCATCTATTCATCATCTAGGAGAGATCTGCATGCAAATCAAGACTTCCAGCGCCATGGCTGCCAAGCGCAATAAGGCGTTCGTTCGCAACCTGCGGCAGGTGGAGCGGTTTAAGGATTTTCTTTGCGTTTTGCCCGCCTTGCTTTTCTTTGCCGTATTTGTGTATTACCCAATTATATACTTGTTTCGCATAAGCTTTACCAACTGGAACCTAATCAAGGATGTTTATAAAGACGTAGGTTTAAAGAATTACAACTGGCTTTTTAATGGATCAGGCTTCAAGGAATGGGTTAGTGCGCTGAAAATTACCGCCACCTATACGGTTGGTGAGGTTGCCCTCACTTTGGTGGGAGGCATGCTGCTTGCACTTCTATTCAACCGCATGACAAAGCTGTTCAGCTTTATGCGGGCCGTAGTTGTCATGCCAAAATATATTGCAGTTTCCACCTCTGCCGTGGTATTTATCTGGATTTTAAACGGCGATTATGGTATTTTGAATTACTTTCTACGTTTGTTTGGCATTAACGGACCCAATTGGCTTAATTCCGAAAGCACCGCGCTGGCCGGCGTTTTGATGCTTACCTGCTGGCGCGTTACAGGCTATGCCATGATTATTTATTTGTCTGCTATCCAATCGATTCCTAAGGATTATTATGAAGCTGCCTCCATTGACGGCGCTAACGGTTATAATCAGTTCCGCTTCATAACAATTCCCCTGCTATCCCCTACTACTTTGTTTTTGTTTGTTACCACATTTATCGCCAGCATGAAGGTATTCCAGTCTGTTGACGTCATGACCAGTGGCGGGCCTTACGGTGCAACGATGGTAATGGTACAGTGGGTATATGACCTGGCATTTAAGGATTTCCGGGTGGACCGGGCTTCGGCCGTATCAGTTGTATTCTTCCTGATTCTGCTTATATGCACCGCGGTCACCATGAAAGTCTCCAATCGCAACGTTCACTATGATACATAATCGGAGGAATGACAAATGTCCCGCATTATTCCCAAAAGGCGCGCACATAAAAAAGTCGGGCCTTTGATTATCTTTCAGTATGTAATCGCCATTGTTTTTTCCTTGGTCATGCTTTTTCCTCTTTACTGGATGCTGATTTCTTCGCTGAAGACCTCAGATGAAATGCTGGCAGCCGTGCCGACCTTGTGGCCTCAATCCTTCCGTTTTGCCAACTATACGGATGTATTAGCCATGGCTCCCTTCGGGCTGTACTTCTTCAATACGATTGTATCAACCCTGGGCATCATGGCCGGGCAGCTCATTATTGGAATTTTCGCGGCCTACGGCTTTTCCAAAGGCGATTTCAAAGGGAAAAACATTCTCTTTTTACTTGTCCTTGGTGCCTTGATGATTCCGATCCAGATTACCTTCGTACCTATCTATATCATGACTGCAAGGCTCAACTGGATCAACTCCTTTCCGGGGCTGATCGTTCCCAACTTGGCGTCCGCCTACTTCATTTTTATGCTGCGCCAGACATTCATGTCAGTTGACAATAGCTATCTGGAGGCCGGCAGAATTGACGGAATGGGCCGCTTCAGCCTGATTTTCAAAGTGCTCGTGCCTATGTGTCAGGCAACCTTGATTACGGTAACGCTAATCACCTTCATTGACGGCTGGAACAGCTACTTCTGGCCCAAGATGATTACCACCCGTGAAACACGCCGTACCATCGCCCTTGGGGTAACCCACTTGAGGCAGACATTTGCCGGGCAGGAAACCAGCAACTACAACCAAATCATGGCCGGTGCCGTGATGGCGATTATGCCGATTGTGGTGTTGTTTGGTTTCATGCAAAAATACATTCTCACTGGCATGTCCAAGGCGGCCATGAAGTAAGGAGTACATTTCATGTTTTCAAAACGAAAGATAACGTTTTGTGTTATCTTGCTGTTAATGCTCTCTGTTGCAGTACATGTATTTGCAGGAACGATAAACGAATCCGTTTATGAAGGCAGATATGCGGAGCTCCTGGACGGCTCTCAGGACAGCGGAAAGCTAACTGCACGCTTTTTGCAAACAGATACCATGGATGATGAAAAGTCTGGAGACTGCACCATTCTCATTTCTCCGGACGGCAAGGTCATGCTTGTGGATGCAGGTCATGCGGAATCTGCAGACCAGGTACTTAAGGCACTTGATACCCTCGGCATAACCCGCATCGATTATCTGGTAGCCTCCCATCCTCATGAGGACCATATCGGAGGATTTGCTGCTGTCATAAATGCCTACGAGATCGGAGCCGTTTATACCAGCCGCCTCGTATACGAAACCTCCTACTATCTTTCCTACATGAATCTCATTGAGAAGATGAACATCCCCCACATCTATCTTCAGGAAGGCGACTCATTCGACTTTGGAGAGCAGGTTCATGTGGAGGTGTTTAACCCTCAGGAGGATATCGTTTATTATGAAGGATATCCCGAGAACAGCACAAGGTTTGTAAACGATCATTCGCTCCTTATGAAGTTCACATTTGTGGATTCTTCCATGCTCTTTGGCGGAGACATTTATGCGGTGCATGAAAGGGAACTGGTGGAAAAGTTCGGAGACAAGCTGCAGGCGGATGTGTTGAAAATTCCCCATCACGGCGCCACCACCTCTTCCTCCAAGAGCTATCGTAACGCTATCGACCCGCAAATTGCGGTAGCTATGCATAGCGCGATTGCCAGCATGGATGTTTTGGAAAAATACAAGCGGGAAGGGGCACAGGCCTTTATCACCGTGATTGACGGCGGAGTCAAAGTATCTACCACCGGCGACGGCACATATGAGATAATGACCCAGTTGGACCGGCCGGCAGATTTCTTGGCTTCAAAGTAAACTGACGTCCCTCTGCATCAAATGAATCTGCGGCTACTTTCACCTTCTCAAGGCGCCTCCAATAATTACACGGTTTTATGGCGGGATAGATTAGCTATTCCGCTTTTTATATTGCAAAAGCATGCAGTTCTGTGCGAATGTGATATAATTGGAGAATCTTTCTTAGCCAATGAATCTGCTTTGGAGAGAATACAATGATTGAATACAGAAAAGCAGGATATTCTGATATTGAGTTCCTTACGCAAATGCGGATATCTATGCTCTGCGACGGTTCAAATTTCTCTGAAGAATTCAAAGACTTAATCCAAAGAAATACGACAGAGTTTATCAGCAGTGGTTTTCAGGATAACAGTTTTATCGCTTGGATAGCAGTGAAGGATAGCAGAATTATTGCCATGAGCGGCATCAACTTTTTCACCTTACCGCCAAATGATTGGTGTCCCGAAGGGAAGACTGCATATATCGGCAATATGTATACCTTGTCCGATTACCGCAAACGAGGCATTGCCGAACATCTCCTATCCCTTGTCATTGAGGAGGCCAAGAGCCGCAATTGTGAGCGGATACTGCTAAACGCGACGGACATGGGTAGACCGCTTTATGAACTGCAAGGGTTTGAAACCGCTCCAACCGCCATGGCTTTTTATCCATTCAAAGCAGATTAATATTCCGCCATCAAGTGGGAAAGAGCAATCATGCGCCGCCGATCATTCCATCGGGGAGGATAAAAAACAATGCATAAATTGATATTGGGAAAACATTATTCAGAAGATTTTGATCTGAAGCCAAATGCAAAGTTGAAACCCGCGGCAATCTTTTTTATGGTTTTGAAGACATTGGGATTAATCGTTGGCATTATGGCTGCATCCACCCTGATATCCACTGCCTTCAAATCGCTTGGCTTTCATGAATCGAATTTCATTATGACCTATAATATAGGTGTTTTGCTTGTTGCTTACTTTACCGATGGATATTTCTATGGCATAATGGCCTCGATTATGGGTGTTCTAACTTTCAACTATTTTTTTACGGAACCCTATTATACACTTGTTGCTTATAGCCCTGAATACCCTGTCACCTTTATCATCATGCTCATAGTCGCACTCATTACCAGCACCCTGACAGCGCAAGTAAAGCGCGAATCCCAAAGGGCTGAAACACGGGAAAAGCGCATTCGTATTTTGTATCAGATTGAGAAAGACCTTCTTTCCGTAAACAGCAAGCCCCAGCTTCTCACTGTCGCCGCAAAAGATATTAGAGGATTATTCGATGCTTCCGTGCTGATATATGCCGCTGACCTGAATGGGGACCTCAATATGCGGCATGTTGAGGGAAACAATGTTTTTCAGGAAGAGAAGGAGAAAGCAGCCCTGCTTGAAACTTTTCAATCCGGCATGGCCAGCGGTTCGGGTAAAGAACTCTTTTCAAACTGCAGCGCATATTACCTGCCAATTGGCGGCCCCAGCGGAGTGCTGGGCGTAATCGGTATAGCATTTCCCGATAAGTATATACTCTCCGAAAGCCAGAAGATATTTCTTGATACAATCAGCGCACAGATTGCTCTTGCCATGGAACGGGAGCGGTTGTACGAAAAGCAGCAGCGAACAAAAATGGAAATCGAAAAGGAGCGCTTGCGGGGCGACTTGCTCCGTTCTGTTTCCCATGACTTGAGAACGCCATTAACCAGTATATTGGGTTCAGTTGGAACAATGGTCGAAAACTATGATGTGCTCAATGATGACGTAAAAAAGGACTTTCTGAATGACGTGTATACGGAGGCGGAATGGCTGAATGGTTTGGTGGAAAACATCCTGAGCCTGACGCGTCTGGACGAGGGGAAAGTCAAGCTGAAAAAAGAAATGGAAGCAGTAGAAGAGATTGTCGCCGAGGCTGTGTCACGGGTGAAAAAGAGGGCCGAGCAGCATGAAATCATGATATCCATTCCAAGCGAACTCTTGATGATCCCGGTGGATGGAACCCTGATTGAGCAAGTTCTGGTGAATCTTTTGGACAATGCCATCAAGCATACTGCAGGGAATTCCAAAATAAAGGTCGAAGTGATAAAAGAAAAAAACAAAGTCATTGTTGAAGTGAGCGATGACGGGCAAGGCATTCCGGAAGACGATCTTCCATTCATTTTTAACCGGTATTATACAAAGCAGTCAGGCAGCAACAACCGTCGCGGCATTGGCATTGGCCTTTCCATCTGTAAATCTATTATTGAAGCCCATGGCGGCACAATTACCGCTGAGAATAATGCGACAGGCGGAGCTGTTTTTCGCTTTACACTGCCAATGAAGGAGTAGCGTATGAATCCACTGATTTTGGTCGTAGAAGATGAGAAACCAATCCGTCACTTCATCCGGGTGGCCTTGGAGTCCCAAGCCTATGAATGCCTGGAAGCCCAGGATGGAGCCATGGCCCTTTCATTGGCTGCCTCCCACCATCCTGATGTAGTGATTTTGGACTTGGGCCTGCCGGATATAGATGGGCTTGATGTCATAAAAAAGGTCAGGGAATGGTCGAGCATTCCTATCATTGTGGTTTCCGCCCGGGGCCATGAGCGAGAAAAAGTTGATGCGCTGGATAGGGGCGCAGACGATTATTTGACAAAACCATTCAGCGTTGCGGAGCTTTTGGCCCGTGTCCGTGTCTCCCTGCGACGAAAAGCTTTGGAACACAGCCGTGACGAAAAAACCGGAATCTATCAGTTAGGTGATCTTGCCATTGATTTTGATAAAAGAAAGGTTACGATTTCAGACAAAGACATTCATCTTACGCCAACAGAGTATCATCTGCTTACGTTGCTTGCCGATTATCACGGGAAAGTATTGACACACCGCTTTTTGATTAAGGAGATTTGGGGGGCAACTTCTGTAGACGATACACAATCTCTGCGGGTATGTATGGGAAATTTGCGGCGCAAAATTGAACGGGACCCGGCTCAACCCAGGTACGTAATCACTGAAATTGGCATAGGCTACAGAATGGTAGATGAGTAATAAACATCACCTATAAAATATCATTTTTACCGCCATATGGCGGTTTTTTTCTATTATTCACAGAATCCTTACACGCTAATCAATCATATTCACAGCATCCTTATATTGCTTTGGATATAATGAAATCATTCTCAGGAAGGGAAGGAATGAAGATGAAAAGGAAAGAATCTTCAACTGCATTTTCGCTGGCGGTATCAGAGGCAACTCAGGCATTACGTGTACGGGACATTCCGTCCTCCCGTTCAAAAATTGCCAGTGCCATCATGCTGGATATGGATGCACCCGAACCCCATAATCTGCTGGGGATTTTATATGAAATGATGGGTGATGACAATGCCGCCCGTAAGCATTACCGTGCCGCTTATGCTCTCGATCCTACCTTCAAGCCATCATGCCGTAACCTGGAAAGGCTTGTCGTATTCAACTGGGGAGTGCAACAGCGCAATTTCGATTTTGGCATCGAAGTTGATATGGATCAGGTGGAAAATTTGGAGACAGATCAGAATCCCCACCCGGATCAGAAGTAAAAAAGGAGTGCATTCATTTATGTATATTATCATTGCAGGGTGCCTTAAAGTGGGTTCCAACCTTGCATTGGAACTATCACAGGAAAACCATGATGTTGTCGTTATCGACAGCGACCCCAACAATTTTGATGCGCTTGGTTCTGGTTTCAATGGCGTAACCATTGCCGGCATGCCTATTGATGAAGATGTATTACGCAGCGCTGGCATTGAACAGGCAGATGCATTGGCTGCAGTAACAAATGATGACAATATGAATGTGATGATCTCCCAGGTCGCGCGCGAATTATTCCACACTCCCGTAGTAATCACCCGCGTTTATGATCCCAGGCGTGAGACAATCATGAATAAAATGGGATTGGCTACCGTCTGCCCAACAACCTTGGCCGTGCAAAAGATTAAGAGCTTGTTAATCCCTAACAGCAATTTGGAGACCTTGAATATCAATGGCAGTGATATATCTTTTCGCATTATCAAGCCCACCAGGCGCCTGATCGGCAAAAGCATGGTGGATGTAAAAAACGAAGCCTTGCTAGGTACCATAAGGAACGGCCTCTTTTCCCTGTTCAATCCCGGCACAGTGATTGAAGCAGACGATATGTTGGTCATTGCTGAATATGCTTCTGTGGGAGAGTGAGATACTTTGTATATTATCATTGTAGGCGGCGGAAAAGTTGGGTATTACCTTGCCAAAACGCTGGCCCCCGAAGATCATAAAATCGTTCTGATTGAAGAGGATAATGACCTATGCAACAAGATTGCGGGTGAACTGAGCGATCTGGGCATAGAACTTATCCATGGCGATGGAACAGACATTATTTATCTCCAGGATGCGGAGGTTGAACATGCCAATATTCTCATCGCCGTTACCGGCCATGACCAGAATAACCTGGTCGCCTGCCAGTTGGCGAAGAACTATTTCGGTGTGCCGCGTACCATCGCACGGGTCAATAACCCGAAAAACATACACGTATTCAAGCAATTGGGTGTGGATACCGTTGTGAGCAGCACAGCGCACATCGCCGGTATTATCGAGCATGAGGTGGACTGGGTAAGCATTAACCAAATGCTGGCGCAAAAGGTCGGGGACGTGCGTGTCAAGGATATGACTGTTACAAAAAAATCTCCGGCTGCGGGCAAAATCATTGCGGAATTGGATTTACCCAGCGGAACCATACTTATCTCTTTGATCCGGGAGCAAGACGCTCTTATCCCTAATGGTCAAACACAAATTCTGGCAGGGGATAATGTCATTGTGTTAACCCATGAGGATAACATGAAAATATTGATTGATTACTTTTCCGCTTGATGGGAGGAAGCCTGATGAAAAAAATCATGACCACGGCGGCCGGAGTATTGTCAGAGATTGCTTTTGCCGTGGGGCTTATCGTCCTTGGATTTCTAATATCGCTTTTATGCAGCGTGTGAGGGAAGTATGGTTGAAAAGCGAAAACAAGTAAGCCAGGTATATCCGATTTGTTACTATATCGGCATCATAATTGTTGGTTTGGGTTTGATTCAATACATTCCACTCCTAACTTCTCTTCTCTACGGTGAATGGGTCATTCTGTTTGACTTTGTGATCAGCAGTTCTGTCACCCTTCTAATTGGCGGGTCGCTGATGCTTGCTTGCGGGAAATACCGCAGGCAGAAGCTCGGCTGGGGAGAAGGGATGGTCGTAACTGCCGGTTCATGGTTTGTGGGCATGCTTCTTTGTGCATTCCCCTATTACTTGAGCGGCAATTACCTCTCTTATTTGGATTGCTGTTTTGATGTCATGAGCGGTTTGACAACAACTGGTCTTACGTTCATACAAGATATGGACCACCTTTCCAATGGTATCAACATGTGGCGGTTTATCCTTACTTTTGTGGGAGGCCAAGGCATGGTGGTTCTTGCCCTGACAGCCCTTGTAAAAGGGACGAACGGCGCCTACAAGATGTATGTTGGCGAGGGCAAAGACGAAAGGCTTATGCCAAATGTCGTCAGCACTGCCCGGTACATCTGGTACATAAGCCTGGTCTACTTGGTTGTGGGCACATTTTTTATGTGGATGGCTGCTCTGGCAGCCGGCGTGTCGGCTGACCGGGCCTTTTTGCACGGGCTATGGATTTTTATGTCGGCATGGAGCACTGGCGGTTTTGCCCCTATGTCACAAAGTATACTGTACTATCACAATGCATTTTTTGAAATTGTGACGGTTGTATTTTTTGTGATAGGCTCGTTCAATTTTGCGCTCCACTATGCTGTTTTTTCGGGACGTAAAAAAGAGCTTTTGCGCAATGTTGAAATCCTTTCTTTCAGCATTACCGTCACCATCCTAACGTTGCTTGCAACCCTTGGCTTAATGAAGCTGCATATATATCCCAACGCGATAGCCATGTTCAGAAAAGGGTTTTACCAACTGATATCCGGGCATACGACAACAGGATTCATGACTATCTATGCGAAGCAATTCTATACTGAGTGGGGAGATATTGCGCTGTTTGCGATCATCATCGCTATGCTGATCGGCGCATGCGCATGTTCCACGGCAGGCGGCTTCAAAGGGCTGCGTATGGGGATCATCTTCAATGCCTTCCGCAAGGATATAAAGCGAATGGTAATGCCGGAATCCATGGTAACCATACAGAAATACCACCATATCAAGGATGTGATCCTGGAAGACAATATAGCACGCAGTGCGCTTCTGATTGTGGTTGCGTATATTCTGACATTTACCTTGGGCACGTTGATGGCTATGTTGTATGGTTACCCCTTTACATTGGCTGCCTTTGAAGCAGCTTCTGTCACGGGCAATGTTGGACTAAGTGCCGGGCTAACTTCCGTTACCATGCCGGCGGTCTTAAAGATTACCTACATCATTATTATGTGGCTGGCTCGCTTGGAATTTATGTCTATCCTGGCGTTAGGCGCCTATTTTGCAACGAGGGTGAAAAAGAAATGTCAAAAGTATTAGCGGCAATCATCATTTTTGTTGCGTCCATTATACCCGGCATCGCTTTCGCCGCCGTCCAGGATATCACAAGTACCGATTACATTGAACAGGCAAAAGCTTTAGATGGTCAGGAAATTTCGTATACAGGCGAAGTAGTTGGCGACATTATGAAAAGCGGTGATCATACATGGCTCAATATATCCGACGGCAGTAATGCGATCGGCGTTTGGGTTGAGAAGGATGATATGGACGGAATTGATTTGGCCGGCAGATATAACGTACATGGCGATACTGTAAACATTATCGGGATTTTTAACCGTGCATGCCCCGAGCATGGCGGTGATCTTGATATCCATGCAAACAGTACGGCAGTCATTCAAAAGGGATACGCAACCCCGCATATGGTCGAGCCGATAAAAGTAATACTATCAGCATTCCTACTTTGCGCAGTTGCTGTGCTTACGATTATTTTTCTGAAAAGAAAGATTAAGCTGTAGCATCACCATGGGATTAATTCAGGGAATCATCTGGAGGCTGTCCAAGTTGATAGCCTTTTCCTATTGTTTTCAATTTTGTAGGCGCCGGTGTATTTGTCATCCTTCGCACCAACGGGAGTGTCCCCTATATGATGTTGTGGAGCTGCGGCACAAAAGTAAAACCCCCTGCCATTTCTGGCAAGGGGGCATTGTTTCGTTCCGATTTAATAACGCGGATTCTTATTTTGAAAGCAATCCCGGCAATAAACGGGTTTATCTCCGCGGGGCTGAAAAGGCACCTGGGTGGTGCGGCCGCAGCCATCGCAAATCACTTCGTACATCTGGCGAGAGCCGCCGTTCCTACCGTCATTATTACGCTTGTTTGCCCTACAGGAAGGACAGCGGCCTGGTTCATTAGTGAAGCCCTTCTCAGCAAAAAAGGCCTGTTCAGAAGCAGTAAAGGGGAATTCGGCGCCACAATCGCGGCAGACTAGGGTTTTGTCGGTGTACATAGATAATACCTCCTGATTTTTCTGTCCAGTCGTTTTTAATCTTCGTCGTTGCAAATGGTCCTACAATCAGTCGCTGGACGTTGCATGAAACCAAGAGGTATACTTGGAAAACTAATACGAGAACAAAAGTATTATAGCACAACTTTCAGCAAATAGTGCTTTTTGAAAAAAATTATTTTCAAATTTTTGTTGAAATGTACTTTCCTTCTAAACATGGATCGAGTACAATGGAGTTTGCAAAATAAGAAATGGATGACAAAGCCATTGGGGCTCCGCTAGAATGAATGGTGTCAAGGCATTCACAAAGGAGGAGAAACCCAATGGCCAAGAAAAACGATACCACAAATCTTACGGAATTGCTACTGCAATGTATGGGTGAAGCGGATCCGATGCTAAGCATGCTGGAATGGCTGTGTACGCATCTAATGGAGGCGGAGGTTTCAGAACAACTGGGCGCAGAAAAAAATGAACACAGCC
>JAEVYX010000100.1 GCA_023392515.1 Bacillota bacterium
TTTTATCCCGGAAGAGAAAATGAGCAAGAAACAGAAAAAGGCGCTGCACGATCAAAAGCGCGCCCAATGGGGAGATGTGAAACCCGTCACCCGCCGTATTGAAAGCAAAAAGACCTACACCCGCAAAAACCGGGGAGATGCCGCCCGCATCCCCCCGGTTTTTTTACCCCTCATGAAACCGATCGGTTCAGGATGACCGGCCCGGATGGGGCGCATTTCCGGGCCAACCGGGGCAAGGCCCCCACTATGCCTCCGGCCCGCTGTCGGACCGGCAGGCCCACATGATGTATTGCCCTGTGCTAAGGCCCCTGGCCGCAGCCCTTTGGCACAGTTCCTGATAGAATCTCCCATCAATCCGGATGCACACGCAGATCATGTCCGGCGGGCAGCCGCACTCCTTGTCAAAATCCTGGGTATCGGTAAACAGGCGGCTTTTCATTGGCATCCCTCCGCAGGCATCCTATGAGTCGCGCCGCGCCGGGGTTCCCCGCTTTTCACCTCTTTTCCAAAGACGTATGGCGCTACTTTCCTTTTTGCATGCAGGCCTCGCATTGGCCTCATTTTTTCCACCAAGATTGGTGAATATGCACGAAACGGCATCGTAAAATGACGTAAACTTCTTCCTGATTTGCCAAAAGATCGGTTTTATGTTATCATAAAATCTGTTATTGAATATACATATGTACGTGACGAGCTACGCAAGAAAGGAAGTGCAGCAATGGAAAACCGCAAGGAAATACAGGTTGGCATCGGCTTTGCAACGGGCCGCAGAAGCTTTCAGCAAGTGTTGAAAACCAATGTTTTCAACTGGCACGAAAGCGGACTGACAAGCGTCGAGAACATCCGGCTTAATCTTTTCGTGGCGTATGATCTAAAATACTCCAACACACGCCCCACGGATTACACCAATGTGCAAAAGCAGGTGCTTGCCCTGATTGACGATGCCTACTTTCTTGGCAGCCATTCCATCACAGGGGCCATGGCGGAATTGACGGGGGAAGGCATTCTTACGGAAAAGCAGGCCAAGCTTTTCTTTGGCAGCGGTTACGCCGCCAAGCGCAATACCATCCTGTACTCCGCCATGAGAAACAAGATGGATTACCTGGTATTCCTGGACGATGACGAATACCCCATGGCGGTCACCAACACGCGGGCCACCGCCATCTGGAGCGGCCAGCACGTGCTTTCCACCCATCTGAAATACATTCAGCAGGCGGACATCACCAACGGCCACCACTGCGGGTACATCTCCCCCATCCCCTACATCGACTTTAACGACACGCTGACCGAGGGGGATTTCCAAAACTTTATCGAGGCTATCAGCAACGACATCATAAACTGGGACAACATCCGCGCTGTGATGGAAAACGGCGGCGTCACCTATGCGGATACAGGAGTGCTGGTCGATGGCCAGGCGGAAGAGGTAGAGGAAATCAACCACACCAAGTTCATATCCGGAGCCAATTTGTGCATCAACCTCACCGACCCCACCAGGGTCAGCCCCTTTTATAACCCGCCGGGGGCAAGGGGTGAGGATACGTTTTTAAGCACCTGCCTGCATGAAAGAAAGGTGCTGCGGGTGCCCTGCTACACCTTCCATGACGGGTTCTCCACCTACCATCACCTGATGGACGGCGTGCTGCCCATTCAACTCAAGCACATCCGGGCCGATTCGGAAGCCGTTGTGACCAGGTTTTACAACGCTTGCATCGGCTGGGTGCGGTACAAGCCGCTGCTCATGTACATCACCAACCGGGCGGAATATCCGCAGAAGATTAAAAAGATGCGGACGCAGCTGCAGGCCACGCTGCCCAAGGTGTGCGATTACTTTGGGCGGGGGGAGTTTATGCAGGTCGCCAAGGAATTGGAAAAGTACCACCGCAACGTGGAAAACCATTACCAGCAGTACCTGGAAACCCAGAAAATTTGGCAGGATATTGTCAATTATACATGTGATTCCAAGTCGATTGCGGGGTAAGAAACCCCTGACTCAAAGCAAGAAGCAGGCTGTCTCCATGCGCATAAAGCACAGAGAGACAGCCTCTTTTTCTGCCTAAAATAAAAGGCCTTGACTCTATTCTGAAATTATTTCATCAAGATCTAATTTAATGCAATAATTTCATTGACAGACCTGCCATCCTGTGCTAGCATAAGGCTACATTTGCTGGCAATAGAACATCATGTGATGATGAAAGGCAGGTCCTTCTGTGTTTTTTCAGTTAACGCGGCTGCTGTACCGCGCTTATGTCCCATGCCTCCTGCGATTTAATCCGGCTTTTCCCTGCGAAATATCCGGCAAAGCGGAATACACCGTCAGAATTCAGCCGTTTTCCGGGTGGCGGCCACGGGAACTGTCCGCAAGGGGGCGTACCATCTCCCCTGACACCATGGCGCATTTTGAAAAACCCATCCCCTTGGAGAAAACAGATGATTGCCTGTCGTTGTCCCTTGTTTTCCCCCAGGAGGACCGCTATATCATCACACTTTATATGGATGGAAATGCTGCCGATATGCTGGCGGTTTATGCGCTGGAAGATGACCTGTACGCCCTTACGCCCTACAAGGGCGACAATCACCTGCACTCCTTTTACTCGGACGGAACGGAATCGCCTGAATATATGGCTGCCTACTGCCGCAGGCTGGGGTACGATTATGTGGTGCTGACAGACCATTATCAATACGAGCCTTCCCTGCGTGCGGCGGATGTTTTGTCCCCGTTCCGCAGCGATTTTCTTGTTATTCCGGGGGAGGAGATACATTCTCCCAACAATCCTGTGCATATCATCAACCTGGGCGGCTGCAAAAGTGTGAACGACTGGTGTAGGGAGGACCCGGAGGCCTATGAATCCTCCGTTCAGCGCCACATGAAAACCATACAGGAACCCATGACGCCTTGCGCGCGCTATGCCGCGGCGGCCAGCATGGCTGTGTTTGAAAAGATCAGGGAGGCGGACGGTGTGGCCATCCTCTGCCATCCCGGATGGATAAAGGATCATACGCTCCAGCAGGAGCAGGATATTACGGACTGCCTGTTTGACCGCCGCTGCTTTGACGCCCTGGAGCTGATTGCGGGCGGCGCGGGAGAGACGGGCACACAGCTTCAAGTCAGCTACTATCAGGGTAGGGAGCGCATGCCTGTCCTTGGCAGTTCGGATGCACACCGCACCTCGGAGGGGCTTCTCACACTGGGCAATTACACCATCGTGTTTGCAGCCGAGCTTTCGGCGGAAGCCATCAAAAGCGCCATCCGGAACGGGTACTGCGTGGCAGCATGCGGCAATAAACTGTACGGCCCCTTCAGGCTGGTTTTGTACGCTTATTTTCTGCTTGAACATGTTTTCCCGCAGCATGACAGGATTTGCAGCCTTCAGGGAAAAGAAATGATAGGCTTTGCCTGCGGGAAGACCGAAGTCAAGCCTGGCTGCAGGGAGAAAGTCAAGGAAAGCAGCCGGACCATCGCCGATTTTTACGCTGCTGTCAAGGAATGAATATGCTGGTACGAAACGTGAAGGAGCATACTCCCCTGGGGCTGGTTTTTCTGTGCTGCTGGCTGACCTATTTGACGGCCTATCTGTGCAGAGTGAATTTCTCTATTGCTATGGGCGCCTTGGCGGAGGGATTGAGCATCCCCGTAGACCGGCTAGGCACCATCGGCGCTATCTTCTTTTTTGTGTACGCGGTGGGCCAGCTTGTCAACGGCTTTCTGGGAGACCGCATCCACCCCATCAAATTTCTGCTCCTGTCGCTAACAGGCATGGCGGCATGCAATATTGCCGTTGCCTTGTGCACATCCTTTTTTAGCATCCTGCTTTTCTGGGGCATGAACGGCTATTTCCAAGCCATTGTGTGGAGCACGATTATACGCATTCTGGCCAACACCGTGGCATCTAATCGCCGCGCGTCGGCATCCACCGCCATATCCACCTCCATTGCCGCGGGATATTTCGTTTCCTGGTCGGTGCTGGGGCAGTTGCTGAAAGGTCACTCCCACACCCTCTATTTTCTGGTCCCCGCAGCCTGCGCCCTTGTCATGGCGGCAGTTTGGCTTGTAATAGCACGCCAGTTCAAGGGAATGCCTGCACAACAGGAAGGTTATGTGAAGCCGCGGAGCATTGGCGAGACTGTTCGGTTCATCCGGCAAAAGGGGCTGTATTTATTGTGCCTTGTCTCCATTCTGCAGGGATTGATGAAGGAGGGCGTCGCCTTCTGGTTTCCGCTTCTGGTAAATGACAAACTAGCCTTGCCGGCCGTTTCCCCCGCACTGCTGATGGCAGTGATACCGGCGGCGAACCTGATTGGCATGTTCCTATCCAAAGGAATGTTGTTAAGAACCCGCCTTACCCCCGCAGCCATACTGCTTTTCTCCTTCGTACTGATGACCTGCGCCTGCACGGCACTGATATTTGCAGGCGGCGGTTTGCTGCCCATTGCGCTGATTGCCGTTGTATCCATCTTCGCCTACGCCGGCAACACCCTGTTGATGGCTTATATCCCCATGCAGTTCGCAAAGGAGAACACGGTCGCCTCCCTGGTGGGCATATTCGACTGCGCATCCTATGCCGGTGCGGCCATCTCCGCCTTTCTTCTGGGAAGTGAAATGCAGGCAAGTGGCCTTTCCTTCGCTGCTAAAGGTTGGACACTGGCCGGATTGCTGGCCGCCGCCGTCTGCCTGATCCTGCTTATGAAAGAGCGTCATCAAAAAGCTGAGAGGTGCCTATGAACAGCCTTCAACAAATGCGCCAGGGGTTGGCGGCCATGTCGCCAGTGGAGCAGAAAATTGCCTCCTGCATCCTGGAAAACCCCGCTGACGCGGTGAATGAAACCATCGGGCATCTGGGGCAGCGAGCTGGCGTATCCGTCAGCAGCATCGTCAACTTTGCCGTGTCCCTGGGATATAAGGGCTTTTCGGAGCTTAAAATCAATATGGCGCAGCATTTGACGGGCTTTTGCAGCCTGAACTTCGACAACGTAACAGCGGAGGATGCCCCCAAGGCTGCCATGCGCAAGATGATCGACAACGCAGCCGCATCCTTCGCCTGCACCTATGACGCCATGGGGGATGAGCTTGCCAATGCCGCCCGGATTTTCATGGACGCAAAGCATATCGAGGTGTACGGCGCGGGAAGCTCGCTCCCTGTCGCCCATGATGCCTATTACCGTCTAAAGCGCCTGGGGCTGCCGGTGGAGGTACTCACCGACCCGCTGCTGGCCTGCCTTTCCGCCTCGCAGCTTCCGGAGGCGAGCGTCGTGCTGGCCATTTCCCACAAGGGCAGAACGGTAAACACCCTCAACGCCGTGGAGATCGCCAAAAAACGCGGCGCCTCCGTGATTGCGCTTACAAGCTATGCGGGAAGCCCGCTCGCGGAAATTGCGGATATACGCCTGATTTCCATATCCGACGAGGCAACCGCCTACCGGGAGGCCGTGGTCGCCCGCCTGACGCAGCTTCTCATGGTCGACAGCATTTGCGCTTACATCACCGCGCAAAAAGGCATGGAAGGCTTGCAGCATTTGGACAATGAAATTGAAGTGCTTGAAATGTGCCGAAAAAGCGACGGATACGACAAGTAATCAATAAAGCTGCTAATGAAAAATAGGATTTGATAGGTATGAAAGCTGCTTACTTAAAAGCGAGGAGGCCAAAGTCCCCTCGCTTTTAAAGTATATCTAATTACATATGCGGCAGTTTACTTCACAGCAAGATCATCAATCTGAACAAAGCCGCGAATCGGCTGTACACCGACGCTTTCAATATACGCCCATTCACCCATGGCGGCCAGCCAATTGACATTCGTGTCTTGCTTAAGCGTTGCGATAGACGCTTGAGAATACAGCGGATCATCCGTCATACACACTTTGTTGGCCGCCACGGCCATGACCGGTGAAAAAGCCAATTCATCCACTTTGGCTTTTTGAGGAAGTGCATCCGCGGTAATCCAGCCGATGCGCATGTGGTCGCTGGTGATGTCATACTGGATCATGATCCACCCGTTTTCCTCTCCAAAGACCTGTATCCAGTCGTTTGTGCTGACGAGGGCCTTGCCGTTGCCAGCCCGGCCGTATTCCTCGCCCGGTCCCTGGTACACTTCATACTTTTTCCCCGATGTAAACTGAATCTTCTTCGCAGACAGCGTGCCCGACGGAATCTTGGGCGGATTGCTCAGCTTCTCCCTCGCTTCCTTCACCGTCTTTGGAAAGGCTGCGATGCTGAAGTAACGCAATTCCGTTTGATAGGTTCCATACACCCATACATCGATATCGCGATCTGTCCAGCCGGTATTATACAGGCGTAAAGCATTTTTAGCGGATGTATCATAAAACATGAAAGGATAATAGTTGTACAGATGCATAAGATGCCATGTGCCATCACCTTTTGGGGCCCAAATACAACAAGTTTCCATGATCTCTTTATTTACCACATAATAGGACATGAATCCGGTATCCTGTTCCAATTTGCAAAGCAGAATGGGATCTTCAACCTGCGGCAGTGCAGCCGCATTATGCCATTTGTACACCCACCCATCCTCTTTCCACCCGAAGGCGAGCAGATCATTTTTGCTGCCATTCTTAACAACAGCAAAGGCACATGCGCTGCTAGTGTGGATACCGCCCGGGTTTACCCAACCGGTGATCTCCCACACATTCCAGCGGCTGTTGCTGACATAGGTGCTAATGGCTTCAGGCACTTTTTCTAAGCCGTTCGTACCGGAACTGTCAGCAAGCGCACTTACATACGTAAGCAGTAAAACCATCACCATGGCAAGTAAGCGGAGCTTCTTCATATTGGTATTCCTCCTGCCGTTGTGGTGCATCCTTAACTTTTTTTACTGAACCGGCTTTCTGGAATCCTTTTATAGTTGCATACTAAATAAATAGACGTATTGGATAGTTATAATTATCCTTTTAATCCAAATAATTTTTGTCTTGCTTCTGTTCGTAATGCATGGGGATTCCAGGCCATAAATCAAAGGAGAAGTGCAGCCAGGCACTTCCCCAATCCCTATTCAACCTATTCAGTTTTGAACAAGTCATTTTCCCCGCGTATGAACTGCCGGATTTTCTCTTATGCTTCGGTACGATGCCGAGGAATGAAATACCCTATAAAGCTTTCCTGGAGGGGTGAACTGACCCCCAAAAGTTGGACAATAATGCGAGTTAGGCAACCAGGAGGGTTTGACGTCTGTGTTCAGCGGGTGTCAGACCCTTTAGCTTTTGTTTTAAGCGACGGTTGTTGTAGTAGTCGAGGT
>JAEVYX010000119.1 GCA_023392515.1 Bacillota bacterium
CCTGCATCAAATCAACCATCATCATCATGCTGATCCTGAAAATCGGCAAATCCATGAACGCGGGCTTTGACCAGGTTTTCAACATGCGCAATGCGGTGGTGAAAAGCGTGGCCGATATCATCGATACCTACGTCTACGATATCACCTTTCAGTCGACGCCCAATTATGGCTTTTCCACGGCGGTAGGCATGTTCAAATCCATCATCAATGCGCTGCTGTTGCTGTTTGCCAACTATGGCAGCCAGAAGCTGTTCGGCCAGGGCCTGTTTGGCGCGGAAAAGGAGTAAGGCAATGAAAAGAAAGAAATTTGAAGCGCTGGATATCATCAGTTTTGTGGTTTTGACGCTTTTGTTGATTGTCATCGTACTGCCGTTTTATTCCGCATTTGTGACCTCCCTTACCTCCAGCGCATCCTATGCCCGCGCACCGGTTCAGTTTTTTCCTCACGAGTTTACCCTGGACAGCTACCGCTATGTGTTTGAAAACGCTTCCCTGCTATCCGGGTACGGCAACACCATTTTCATTACCGTTATCGGAGTGGTGCTGTCAATGGTGATTTCCCTGATGACGGCCTACGGCCTGGCGTACAAGGACTACCCCGGAAAGAAATTGATGTTTGTCCTGGTGCTGATCCCCATGTATTTTACGGGCGGGCTATTGCCTACCTATCTGCTGATGAAAAACCTGAACATGATCAGCAGCCTGTGGGGAATTATCCTCCTGTGCGGTGTAACGCCCTTTAACATCATCATAATCAAAAACGGCATTGACCAACTGCCGGATGAATTGACGGAGGCCGCCCGTATTGACGGGGCAGGCGAAATCTATATCTTTGTGCGTGTGCTGGTGCCCCTTCTGGCACCGGTGATTGCCACCTTCTCGCTATTTTACGCGGTGGATTACTGGAACGAATGGTTCTGGTCCATGCTGCTGTTAACCAAACCGGATACAAGAACCTTGCAGATCATTTTACGCACCATCGTCGCCAGTTCCCAGGATGCGGCATCAGGCTCCGTTGCTTCTGCCTATGACAACGTAGCCTTCTCCCAGGGCATTAAAATGGCGGCCGTTGTGGTGGCCATGCTGCCGATCATGCTGGTCTACCCCTTCCTGCAAAGATATTTTGCCAAGGGCATGCTGGTCGGCGCAGTAAAAATGTAATCCATGCGGCAAAATGCCGTCAAAGCACATGATCTTTACATGCAAAGGAGGGACAATGGTATTTACCCCGGAACTATAAACAATGAAATGTGAGGAGGACAAACGGATGAAACGGATTTTCGCGCTGCTGCTCACCTTGACCATGGTATGTTCATTAACGTCCGCCCTGGCTGCGGATACGCTGGCTCCCGTTTCCTTTACCGCTACCTACTACCAAAGCGCCCAGGCCCAAAAGGATGCGGTGTATGATTACTTCTGCGACAAGTTCAACGTTGATATCGATATGATCGGCGTTTCTCCCGACAGCCTGAACGAAACCAACAACATCATGATTCCTGCCGGCACCATGTATGACTGGATGCTGTGGGATTTCAACTACACCACCTATGCTTCCTATGTGGATCAGGGTCTCTTGAAGCCCCTGCCCCAGGGGTGGGAAGAAAAGTATCCCAACCTGTTTGGCGCCATGCAGGTAAACGGCATTTTGGAAAAATTGTACATTGACGGCCAAGTGTACGCCATCCCCAAGACGATTTACTACAACTTTGCAAAAGGCGACACTGCCCTTTGGCATATGATGCTGTACTACAGGACGGATTGGCTGGAAACCCTGGGCATGGAGCCTTGGGGCGATACCGTCACCATTTCCCAGGTGATGGATTTTTGCAAGGCTGCGGTAGAAAAGGACATGGCTGGCAACGGCAATACCATTGGCCTGTGCGGCAGCACCAACCATCTCACTACCCTGCTTATGCAGATGTATAACGGCTATTTTGACACCTTTACGGCGGTGGACGGAAAGTACGTCTGGGGGCCGACCCTGGACAAGACCGTGGATGGCATCGCCAATATCAAAAAGCTGTATTCCGAAAAACTTCTGGACCCCGATTTCTATCTCGCCACCCGGGATGCGGCGCAAAACCTGTTCTGCTCCGGCATGGCGGCCTGCAATTACACCAATGGCACCGTTTCTAACTTTACCTCCATCCTGAAAAACGCCAAGGCGGCAGGAATTGCAGACGCTGAAAAGAATATCAAGAGCGTTGTGGTAACGGACGATCAGGGCGTATGGCGGGGCGCGGAAACCAGCAACTACTGGCTGGCCTCCATTTTCTCCCCCAGCCTTGATGATGCAAAATTTGATCGCATCCTGTCTTTGATCGATTATCTGTTTACCGAAGAAGCGGAACTGATTATCAATATGGGCCTGGAAGGCGTTGACTGGGAAAAGGACGGAAACGGCGGCTATAAAATCCTGATGGAATCCAGCTATGCCAACGTCCGGGAGAAGTATCCCTCCTGCTGGTTCTGGCGCTTTATGGCCTTGTGCCCCGATGAATTCTCCCTGGTCAATCCGGCAGAAAACCAGGCAGTGCAGCAGGCTGTGAATGCGGCCTATGAAGCCCGCACTTTATCGGCTGCCAAGAACGGTTATGTGAAACTGGATTATAATGTGAATTTCCTGGGCACCCAGTCCAAAGCGGATTACTCGGTGAATATTGTGGATGAAGTGGTTCGCATTGCTGTGGATGAAAAAATTACGCAGGAAAACATCGCTAAGGAATGGAACAGCTTCATTGAAAACTACCGTCAAATCTGGCAGCCGGTAGCCGATGACCTGAACGCCCCAAAGTAAGCTTTCTTAATTGCCGGTGCGAATTGCTTTCAAAAAGCAATTCGCACCAGCGTTATATCGGGAGATGAAAGCATGGAGGAGTATACGTGCATCATCGTTGATGACGACAAGTGGGCCCTGACCGACATACGCAGCAATATCGCCTTTACCCAGGCCGGATTCCGCGTTGTGGGGGAGTATTTGAATGCCAAAGATGCTTTGAAGGCTATTGCCGCCGCTCCTCCGGACTTGATTATTACCGATATCTGCATGGGGGAAATGAGCGGGCTTGACATGGTGGAGGAGTGCCGCAGACAGGGGATTCCCTCCATGTTCATTGTCATCAGCGGACATTCGGATTTCGGTTACGCCCAGCGTGCCCTGAACAACGGTGCCTGCCACTTTATGCTAAAGCCTGTGGATGCGGGGGAGGGGCTGCGCATGCTGATGAAGGTGCGCGACCGGCTTACCCATAAGGACGTGCCCGAGGCATCCCATCACCGGGCCATGGATGAAATTATGCAGTATATGCGGGAGCATTATCAACAGCGCCTTGCCCTGGAAGACGTGGCGGATCATTTTTATATGAACAAGACCTATCTTTCCGAGCTTTTCAAAAAGGAGACCGGAAAGAGCTTTGTACAGTTCAAAAATGAAATACGTGTGGAACGGGCGAAAGTGCTTTTGCGCAATTCGGACGAATTGATCAGCTCCATCTCGCAGCAATGCGGGTTTGAGGATGCCGGTTACTTTTCAACTGTCTTTAAGCTTATGACGCAATTGACACCCCAGCAATACAGAAATGAAAAGCGGGTCGACTGATACATAGATCGTGGGGGAGCAATGATGGAATTTATTCGTCACGTCCGGGACGGCGGGCATTATGATGCAGTGGTTTGCGGCGCGGGCCCTGGGGGTGTTGGCGCCGCGTTGAGCGCAGCGCGCCAGGGGCTGAAGGTGCTGCTGCTGGACCATGCGGGCTGCGCCGGGGGCTATTGGACCAGCGGGCTGATGAGCATTGCGCTGGATATGCCTGGCAAAGGCGGTATTCCAAGGGAGATTATGAACCAGTTGATGGCCCATCGCAAAGCGGAGTGGGCGGACAAAGAAAGCTATGTATATGATGTAGAAAGCATGAAGCATTTGCTGGAACAGATGCTGATGCAAGCGAAGGTGGATATATCCCTTTATACCCGAGTGACGGATGTGCAGGTGGAAAATGGGAAGATCGCCTCCATCCTGGCGGACGGCCATGACGCATGCGGGTATCAGGCAAGCTTTTTTGTGGATGCAACCGGCCATGGCATACTTTCCGCCCTTGCGGGATGCACTTTTGAGGTGGGATATCCCGACAGCGAAAAAAGGCAGCCCGCCAGTTTGGAAGCGCTGGTAAGCGGCGTGCCGGATAGCTGGCACAGCGATATTCATAACCCCGAAAAGAAACGGGAATTGCGCGAATTGCTGAAATCTGCAGGAATTGCCTGCACTTATCCGTCGCCCCTCTTGTTTCAAAACGCGCCGGATTCCCAGTGCTGGAAGCTGGCCATCAACCAACAATATGGAGTGGATATCGAAAAGCCTCCTACCATAACCTATGCAACCATCGCCGCACGGGATGAAATTTACCGTGCTGTGGAAGCGCTGCGCACCCTGCCTGGGTGGGAAAGATTCACCCTTATTACAACCGCTGAGCAAATCGGCCTTCGGGATAACAGGCGCATAGCAGGGCTTTACCGGATTACAGGGGAGGATTGCCTTCAGGGCAAGGCCTTCCCGGATGGCGTGGTGCCGGTAAGCTACTTTATTGATGTGCATGAACTAACCTCCGCCGGCCATATGCAGGATGGCATCAGCAACAGAAGGACGCTTCCCTACCAGCTTCCCATGGGCTGCCTCATCTCCCGGGATGTAAGCAATCTGTTTATGGCGGGGCGCTGCCTGTCCGGCGATTTCTTTGCCCACGCCTCCTGCCGCATGACGAATACAGCCTGCGCCACAGGGGAAGCGGTGGGGTTGGCCATCGCGTCCCTTTCCAATGGGGGGGATAATGCGGCGGTGGACGGCGTTCGCGTGCGAGAGCTTATGTGCGGCAGGGGATATACGCTGTAGGCCTGATGCTTGCAATTTATGGCTTTATTCATGCTATACGTATGAAATCTGTTTGAAGACAACCGTTTTCAAACGGATTTTTTTGATTATTGCCACGGGAGCCATCTCGAACAACCATGCATCTGTCCGGAATATACTGATATTGTGCCCGGACTGTCGCAACGCGGGCCGGATGTCTTGCGGCCGCAGCTTTCGGGCATAACGGTACAGAAAGCGGGTGTGTGAAGCATGCAGGTAAGCTTTGCCGAAATCATAGCCCTCCTGTCTGTATTGGTTGCAGTTTTGTCTCTCGTTTACACTTTTTCACGGGGAAAAAGAATGGACGTCTCAGCAGATGCCCAATTGAAAAGCGATGTGGGGTATATCAAGGCACGCATCGATGAGGTCGTGAAGGATCAAAAAGAATTGGCGGATAATGTGGGAGACTTATCCGAACGGGTTGCAAAATGCGAAGAGGGTATCAGACAGGCTCATAAAATGATAGATGAAATCCTGAGCAGAAGTCCTTATGGTTTAACCGGAGCAAAGCACAAGACAGTTCATCCAGATGAAAACTGAGAGGAGAAAATCATGGATCAATCTCGTTGGAAATCGAGGGTGACATGGGCAGGCCTGGCCGCTACGCTCATGATTCTTTTCGGACAGCTCGGCTTATATGAAACACTGGGCATCACCCAGGAATGGCTTCAAACCGTAATTGATGTGGTGCTTGCCCTGCTTGTGTCCTTCGGGGTTTTGAATAACCCTACGGACGCAAAGCACTTCTAAAACAGTAAAAGCCCTGCCGGTTTCGGCCGGCGGGGCCCTTTGCGTCAAAGAACGGACAAGCCGCTTTTTATTCCAACACACCTTATCCGTTTGATAGCAGCACCTGAGCGTTGGTGCCATAGAATAGTTCGTTCCGGCCGCTTACGTATTCCAAGAATTCTTCCATCAGCGACCAGTCGTCGTTCACATCAAACTCATAGCTATGACCCCAGACATAAAACAGCATAGGCTCCGTGGGCTTGCATGCTGCAAATTGGCGTGCCAGATCCATCAGATCGGGATGACTGTAGTGGCAGGTGGGGGAAAAGGGGATCAAACTGCGATTGGCGCTGAAGGACAAAAAGTCCCGCGTATCCCGGGCATAGGAAAGACCGCAGGCTTTGATGGCCTCGTTAACCAAGGGTGTATGGGAGCCGTATGGATAGGCCATGCCGCGTATGGGATAGCCCATGCAGTTTTCCAGGTTGCGTTTGTCCTGAATCAGTTCGTTGATAATAGTTTCCCGGTCCAAATTTTCCAGGTGCGGATGGGTCAGCGTATGCACCGCCACCTCATGGCCCTGATATACCAATGGCAGTTCGGTCATATTCAGGCGGTGTATGGTAACGCCATTGTTTTGAAAGCTGTTGGCCCTTGTCTGTATACCGGAATTGAGGTTGAAGGTGCCTTTTAAATGGTACTTGTTGAATAGCGCGATCAGCCGCACATCCTGTTCCACACCGTCATCAAAGCTAAAGGTAATGGCTTTGAGTTTGTTCCCAGGATACATTGCGTTCACTCCCTGTATGTGATTGTAAGTGCAAATAGTATCTATATATCTCATATTTTACCACGCAGGTAGGGATAAGAGAATGATCCGGATAATAATTTTACCACGCGGCGTACAGATTCGGCAGCGGGCCGATACCTGTGCTTGATGCATACATCTTGAAGCGGTATAATGAACTTCATCATACCAGACGTATTTTATTTGGGAGCTGTTGTTATGCTGGAAAATGGCCTAACAGAATGCAATTGCAAGAAAACAAAATGTGAGCGCCACGGAAAATGCAGCGAATGCATGGCGTACCACCAAACGAAAAGAAAACCTTCCCCGCCATATTGCAAACGCCAGGAACAAAAGGCGGACAGGCGCGCTCAAAGGAGAAGCCGGTCTATATAAAAATCGGCATCTGCAGATAAAGACAACCGCAGGAAAACGCGTGGCGCCTACCTCGCCATGCCTGTTTTCCTGTTCTCATATGCGCTGCCAATGGATTGCAAAATTGTCAGCCATGCTTGAAATGCCAATATGTAGCATAGAACTGTTACCATATTGAAATTGATTTGTAATAATGCTATACTTCTGAAGGTTATTGCAAAAGAAAATATTTGTTTGATTTGCTTCTAAAAGGAGTCTTTCCATGAAAAAGGTTATGTGTCTGCTGCTTTCAATGGTGTTCATCCTTTCCATGGCGCAAGCGGGGCTCGCTGCCAGCGAACCCACGGTAATCAAGAAGGAAAAAGACCGGAAAATAGAAGTCAAGGGTTTGGACCAGGATGGGAATTTCCCTGTCAATCCGGAAATCGAAGGGCAAAGCCCTACCACTGGCCTTCCTTGGACCGGGACTTATATGCCCATGCTGGTGCAGATCGACAATGATCTTGGCGGCGTGGGAGACCGTGCCCCCTGGGGCGCTGCGGATGCGGACATCGTGTATGAATCTCCATTGCATCAGGGCGGGCAGACGCGTATCTCCTTTTTGTTCAGCGATGTGGTTCCCGAAAGTGTGGGCCCTGTCCGCTCTGCACGGCTTACCCATGCGGAATTGCGGGAGGAGTGGGATGCCGGATTCCTCTACTATGGCGGCCAGGAAAACGGGGGAACCGATATCAATAAGGTGTTTCGCAAAACGGGCGCCAATAAAAAGGGTGTACTCTTTTCCGGCATTGTTTCGACGGTGAAGCCCTGGAAGAAATACTACAACCGGGTGAGCGAGCTGAACAGCCCCCACAATGTGGATGCCAACGTTAAGGCCATGCAAGCTTTGATTCCCGCTGATTTTAAGGCACCCTCCAGGCCGTTCCTTTTCACGGATGAGCTTCCCGAAACAGGGGAAATTGCGAAAAGCATCTCCATCAAGCAAACGAATTCGGCCTATTCCTCTTCTTTTGTATATGATGCCGAGGCAAACGTCTATCTGCGCAGCGTGGACGGCGAACCGTATGTGGACAAAACCACGCAGATGCAGCTTGTCTTTTCCAATGTGATTATTCAGCGCACAAAGCTCACATTTTTTGAGGGTGACGGTGCCAGGCCTGTAACGGTCAACATTGGATCCGGAAATGCGGACATTTTTGTCGGCGGCCGCTACATTCCTGGTTATTGGATGCGTACCGGCATGAACCAGCGCACCGTGTTCTTTGACCAGGATGGCAATGAGCTGAAGCTGCAGCGCGGCAAGACATTTATCAGCATTGTGGATAGAAGCATCGCGGTTTCTTATACTGCGGAATAAAGCAAGGTACAATCCATAGAGAAAAACAAGGCCCTCATGCCAAGCGCGGCATGGGGGTTTTTGCTGCAAGCTGCTTTACGAACATGATTCAGGCGTATCACCATCCATGCAGACAATTCATAAAATAGAGAGGGAAACGGCAGTTGTTTTATATGGCACCTGCGCAGTTTCCAAGGAGGTTTATGGCTGTGAAAGGAGTAATTATGTATTCGAGCTTTCACCGTCAACGTCCAGACTACCCAGACTTCGAACCATGCCCCCCGACCCATCCACCCTGCTGTTCAAAGCGGTGCAGCTGCATTGGCGAAGATTATGGCCCTGACCCATATGTGACGAATATAACCGAGGTTACCCTGGAAAATCCCTTTTTCAGGAGAGCGCTTTGGACAGGGCCCCATCTCCAGCTCACGCTGATGTGCATTCCTCCAGACGGAGAAATCGGTTTGGAAATGCATTCCAACCTTGATCAGTTTCTCCGATTGGAGCAAGGCCGGGGCAGGGTCATGATGGGGCCCTCACCGAACTGCCTGAAATATCAGCGAAATGTTGCTGATGATTATGTTATTTTCATCCCCGCCGGCACTTGGCATAACCTTATTAATACGGGAGATGAGCCAATAAAGCTTTACTCTATCTATGCCCCTGTTCAACATCCCGCCGGAACAATCCACTGCACCAAGGCAGACTCTGACGCCGCCGAATAAAAAAACGCTCATCTATCTAATGTATACAGCCATAAACAACCTAAGGGACTGCCGCTCATTTTTGTGGCAGTCCCTCTTAGTACATGTATACAAAGCTCCTTATGTACAGGTTATTAAGTTCTGCCCATTGCCGTTCTTTGCACAAAAATGCTGCGGTTTATGATATTTTTGTACGCAGTAAGTATTCATGATAATCATGCTTGCTGATTTGAGACAGGTGACGGTCTGTAATCTCAAACACATGCGTACACATATCAAGTACGCTGAGACGGTGGGTGGTAAAGATAATTGTCTTATGGCTGCCGTGCTTTTTCAAATGATCCAATACGCGCCGCTCGGTCGCCGTATCAAGGGCGGAGGTCACTTCATCCAGCAATAGAACCGGCGCATCGCAAAGCAGCGCCCGGGCCAGGGAGATGCGCTGCGCCTGGCCTTCGGAAAAGCCGTGCCCCCGCTCCCCGATACGGCTGTTCAGGCCATCGGGCAGGGAAAGTATTTCCTCATCCATACAGGCATCCCGCAGCGCGGAAATCAGCTCTTCATCTGCTGCTTCTGGCTTTACGATGCGAAGGTTTTCCGCTACGGTTCCGGAAAACAGCATATTGTCCTGGGGCACATAGGTAAACAGCTTTCGGGTGCTGGGGCCGATGGGAATGGCTGACGCGGTGTCTCCCGCGGGATATATAGACGCCGTTCCCTGGCTTACATTCACAAGCCCGAGGAGTATGCGCAGGAGGGTTGTCTTTCCTTGCCCGGAGGGGCCGACAACGCCGATCATTTCACCCGGTGCGATATGCATCGTCACATCCGTCATTACGGTGTGCTTATTCATATACGAAAAATGTACGTGATCCAATAGAATTTCCATACCGGCGGCGGGCTGCCTCTTCAAGGTGTCTGCCTGTCTGTCGTACTGCCTGTCCTCCCGGGGCAATTGAACAATATCCATTACGCGGCGGGCGGAGGTTCCCGCCGACAGCATCTTTGGTACGATGCCAACCAGCGCGTTGAACGAGCCCATAAGGGAGCCCGCAAGCTGCAAAAACAGCATCATCGTCCCATAGGTGATATCCCCGCTCCAAAGCCTGTACACGCTCCAGCCGTAGCAGGCGTATGAAATCAACCTGCCAATCAGCGACATGACGGAGGAAGCGCCGATGGAAAACAGGTTGTGCCGCATAATAAAATCATAGCTTTTCTGTTGAAGTGCCCGCATCTTGAACGAAAACAGGTTAGCCAGCTCCAGAGATTTAATGAACTGCACGTTTTGAAATGATTCCTCGTTGAAGGATGTGATTTCGCTTGATATTTTTCTGGACTCCATCTGAAATGCCCGTATTTTCCGCATCAGAAACCGGGAACACAGCGCCATCACAGGGGAGCTGCCCAGCGCAATCAATGCCATCACCGGATCATAATAGATGATAATGGCTAATGCCCCGGCAAACATGACGGCACTTGTGATCAAATCGGGCACAAAGCCCAGGACAGCCGATGCCACGGTACCCGCATCGTCTGTCGCCCGGTTGAGAAGGTCTCCGGAATGGTAATCCGCAATGGATTCCCAGTCTGCCATGAGGATATGGTTGAACACGTCGGCGCGAATCTCCTGGTGTACTTTCGTTTGCACACGGGTGGATATCTGGCTGGTGACAGCGTTTATCGCAATCGTCAAAATGCCCATGCCGGCATACAGTGCGGCAATGGGGAGAATCGAAGCTGAATTATACCCGGTAACGGCGTCGATGACCTGCTTGGATATCAAGCTGCCGGCGAGTCCCAGCAGCGTGCCTGAAATGCCAAGCAGGATATAAAATACGATCTGCATGGCATACCGCCGCATATACCGGCTGATCCATACCCATTCCTCATACAGCCTGTTCAGCTTGATTTTCCGGATTTTTTGCAATATGCCAACTGTCAATTGTAAAACTCCTTACAGGCTTGTACTGATTTTCTTTTCGCCATAGCTGCCATAATTTGTGTATTTCCCGTACCCGTACCGCGAACCGTAGCCATATCCGTAGCCGTAACCGTAACCGTAGCCCTGCAGGCCCGCTTTTACATCGTTGAGCACACATCCCGCAATCTTGATGCCGTTATACCCAATCTCCTGCAGGCCTTCAATGATGCTGGCAACTCTGGCACTGTCCTGCTTGATGACATACAATACGCTGTCACTGATGCTTGTCAGTACGGACGCATCCGCCAGCATTCCGCAAGGCGGCGTATCAATGATGATGTAATCCATTTCCTTACGCAGCGCGTCGACAATATCCCGGAATGCCGGGGAACAAAGCGCTTCAACGGATGCATCGGGACTGCTCCCGTACGCCAACACATGAAAACCCTTCACGCTGGTTTCATGAACCGCGCTTTGAAGGGAGGCGCATCCTTTCACCACATCCAGAAGGGTTACGCATGTTCCTTTTATATTTAGCAATTCCATTGCCTGCTGGCGGCGCAGGTCGGCGTCGATCAATACCACACGGGCGCCCTTTTGGGCCATGGACAACGCTAGGTTAACGGAAAGCACGCTTTTGCCTTCGTTTGGCATGGTACTTGTTACCAATAATACCTTTGATCCCTCCGCGTCCATTATTTTGATCACCCGGGTGCGCAGCGCGCGAATGGCCTCCTGAAAAGCCCTGCCCACAAAGCGGTTGAGAATGACCAGACGCTGCTGTTTTTCATTGGTACGGCGCTTGAAGGTGACATGGGGGATTACACCCAGATTTTTTTGATTCAGCTTGGTTTCAATTTCATCAATTTTACGAACTGTGTTATGCAAAAATGCCGACAGCATGATAAACGCAAACCCCAATGCTGCGCCGATGAGAAAGCCCTTTAAAAGCGTTCGCTTGTAGGAAAGGCTGTTGATTGGAACATTGGAAACGGCCGGCTCGGCCAACGTGTTCATTTTCGTATCGCCTATGATAAACTCGGCCACCCTAGGATAATTCCTGATCGTCGAAAGCAGGATGGCATAGGCGTCCTGCGGGCTGTCGCTGGTTACCTCCAAGGTGAATAGGTTGGAATACTCAACCGCCGTGGCATTAATGTCGCCGTTCAGAAAATCAATGCCAAGGTCGTCCATGATAATCTGCTGCAGGATATCGCTTTTCAATATATAGGGAAAGGTGTCCGTCATTTTAATAACAGAGCCGTCAAAAGAAAAGCTGTAATCCGCGGTTCCGTAATTGCTGGGCGTTTGCGTTGAAACGGTAAATGTCGCGTGTGCCCTGTAATAGGGCACATAGCCGTTTGCTTCGGTGTAAAGCAGGATAGCACCGGCAAGGAGACCTAAAGCCAGGACAACCCACCAAAATTTTTTGAAGCCTTTATAGATATCGACAAGCAGCACCTGAAGATCGATATCAAATCCCGTCTCTTCTTCTTCCTTCCGGTAGGGTATGGAAGGTTGCCTGATCTCGCTCATACATTTCCTTTCCAGCATTTTTTATGCTTTGCTGTAATAATGGCTGTATGCCTTTTCATAACCGCGGGTGTTTTTTAGGGGAAAGGATATTGCGTCGTTATATACACACCCCAATAAGTCTCTGGTTTGCAGCTTTTCAATGGTGTCATTCAATGTCTTGACAAAGGAATGATCCTGCCGCACGACCATGAGGGAGGCATCGCAATAATTGACCAATACTTCCGTGTCCGATGCGACGATAGCAGGCGGTGAATCAATGATGATATAGTCCATCTGATCCCGGCACTGGTTCATCAATGCTTCCATATATGGCGTGGCAATCAGGTCCGCGGCGTTCATATAGCTGTGTTTGTTCAAAAGCAGATACAGGCCTGTATTGCTGTCATACCGCAGTGCTTCCTTGAGGGATGCTTTCCCTGTCAGGTATTTTGCAAAATCCATAAAATCCTGGGCTTTTTTGCCCAGTATTTTGTACTGCGCCGGTTTTTTCAAGTCGCCGTCAATCAAAAGCACCCGATGGCCGCGCTTGGCAAGGCCAATAGCCAGATTGGCCGATATGGTTGATTTGCCCTCGTTTTCACAGGAACTGGTCACAAGAAAGCATTTGTGCCCGCGAAGGCTGTTTACATGCTCCAGCTTTGTACACATGCTCTTGATTGTTTCGGTAAAGGTGAACCCGATGACGGGGTTTGTAATCAATAGCGCAAAGCCCGACCTGTTTCTGAAGGACTTGAGTGTTTTATACTTTGTTTCATGGCGCAATACGGCAAACAGCTTGGTATCCAGACTGTATTTTAAGGATGCTTCTGTCTTGACGGTGTCTCTGAGAACTGACAGCACAATTATCAGTAATGCGGCAAGGGCTGCGCCGATGGCTGCCGCCAGCTTTTTGGCCCGGCCCGTGGATACCTGATTGGACGGCGAGACCGGCACGGCGGGAGGGTCCAGAATATCGACCACCACGTTGTTGAAAACATAATCCGATACCTGCTTGTGGTTTTCCATGATTGCCCTAACCGTTTTAAATGCATTTTCAGGCGAATCGGAGGTGGCAGCCAGGTGCAAAAGATTGGTGTCCTCTGGCACGCTGGCCGAAACGGTTCCCGGTAAAGCACCAAGGCCCATGGATTCCGATGCTTTGACGGCCATGATATCGCTTTGGAAAACCTCGCAGATAGCAACCGCCATATCATAGGCGGTGCTAAGATTGTAATAAGCGGAATTCGAGCTGTCCTTGGGGCTGACAAAGTAGGTCATGGAGCTGGTGTACTGGGGCCGGTATATGTTGACCAGCACAATCTCCGTGCCCAGCATTGCAGTGACGGCGCACAGCACAATGATCCAGCAATGAACCAGCAGATCCTTCAGGATGCAGTAAGGGTTCAGGTCGGATAAACGAATTTCACGCATTTTCTACTCCTCAACGATTACGATTAAAGAAGTGGTTGCAGTCAAGCCATTCTCATCCATTACAAAATAGTCCGCCTGATAATTTCCCGCTTTTGCAGTATTCACATCTGAATCAACCGTAACCGTAAGCCCCTTTAGTACCGTGTCCCCGCGCATAACCTGATCCACATAGGAGGCTGCGTCAAAGGCATCGCCAACGGACAAATAGATGAGGTAATCTTTCAGATAGATCTTTGGCCCATTGCGTGTGCCTTCATACATGGTTACGGCAAACTGCAGATACCGGACATCGCCCTTGCTGTTTGTCACCTGGGCCTGCATTTTGTAAACCCCGGGCAGGCTGACGGACAGGTCGGAACTGGTCAATTTGATCTTGTTTGTGACATCCCCATCGATCATGTCTTTGGCACCGATGATACCAAGCACGTTGAAATCGGAGCCGAGCTCAAACCGCATGGCCTGCGAGAAGGTGAAATAAGGCGGCTTGTAATCAAGATAGCGGATGCGGCGCGTGGCTTTTGCTACATGGTTATCATGATCGATTACGGCGTAGGTGATGTTGGATATGCCCTTTTCCACAAAGTTGGAGATTTTTTCAATAATGATCTTGTCTGTTAAGTCGCCATCCTTTTCATCAAAGGCAGTCACGTCGTAAAGAAGATCCTCTTTTTCGTCCGCTACCGATACATCAAGCACGTCATTTGTATAAGAAATTACGGGGTAAGATAAATCCGTATGAGATTTGTTGTAAAAGTGAAAGAAACCGTACACGCCCAAAGTCATGACAAAGAGTGACAAAACCATCATGCGCAAGATTTTCATAGAACCCCCACTTTACTGATTGCTGATAATTTGCAGCGGAGCATGCTGCATAAGGTCGTCCGCATAACTCCTGGAGAAATGATCACTGATGTATTCATAGGCATCAAACAAGTTGGGTGTACGCTGATAGGGGCTGTGGGCGTCGCTGGCAACCACATGCGCAAGCTTCAGGCTTAACATATCGCAGGCGGTTTTCTGAATCCGCCTTCCAAAGGCCCCCAGCAGGCTGCCTTTGTTGATCTGCAACAGGCACCCCTTCCTTTTCCAGCAGTAGGCAATATCAAGCTCGTGCTGCACAAAGGCGTATCGCTCGGGATGGGCAATCACGGGGATCAGCCCCAAATGCATTACTTCGCCCAGTATACCGTTCACCCGAAGGGGATGATCGTTCATAAAGAATTCCAGCAGGATGTACCGGGAGGCATTGATCATCAATGCGTTTCCGCTCTCGATTTTGAAGGCCACATCGTCAGTGGCAAAAACCTCCATGCCCATGAGCAGCTTCAGCGGTATCTTCTGAAGGAAAAATGCGTCGCTCAGCGATTTAAACTGCTTGAGAAAGTATTCGCAGCCTAAGGTATCGTCATGATCCGGCACGTTCCAGTGGGGCGTAACCACGATTGCGTTTGTGCCGCCATCCATGGCTATCCGGGCCATCATGCAGGCTTCTTCCAGACTCTGCGCTCCGTCGTCCACATCGGGCAGAAGATGGCAGTGGATGTCCAGCATGCGTTCACCTTCCATCCTGCGTCAGCGCAGATTACTTGAACAATTCAAAGCTTTCATATAACGAATCCCTTTGCCTTGCCTTTACGAGTATCTTTTTTATGGATTGTTTGGGCCGCTTCCCGGTCTGCATCCGAACGAAATACCGCAGAGGGAAAAAAGCCCATAAAAATGGCAGCAGAATCGGAACCTTTTTACACAGGGGAAACCGCCTGTAAGCCGTGTCGTTAAGGTTGGAAAGGATGGAATGCAAAAAGAACTGCCGCTTTGCATGGCTTTTACCGTGCAGCACCAATGTACCGCTGACGGTATGTGCCGGATCCCCCCTGCCAAAGTTGCCGCTGTTTAAAAAATCTTGAATGACGGCCAGGCATAATGCATCAGGGATATGCATACACCATAAGAGGGAATCCTTATCAAGGCCCAGATACAAAACGCAGGTCTTTGTCAAGATTTCGCTCAGCCTATAAAGGCCGCAGCATTTTAAAGTCGTGGATATGCGGCTCTCCCAATCCCTTTTGTCAATCCACTTGATAAACACGGCCCAATCGCATAGCTGCCGAAGGCCCAGGCCGCTGGAGGTGATATGCTTTTGCATGTGGAGTAAAAGGGATACGGCCTGATGTGCCTTGGAAAGGACGGGGAAGCGGTGGCAATCCAATGCTGCCATAGCGGCTGAATGGACCGCATCCCGCATCAAATGGCGTATTGTATCCCCCGCGGGATTGTCTGGAACCACCGATACGGCATGGTGCAGTTCCACATGCACGCCGGCTTTTTCGAAGGTGATATGGCATTCGTGCTTCGTATCGTTTTTGCGAAACCCCCGCTTTTCCAATTCCTGCGATGCCTTATCCAAATCAGCCTCTTCAACCAGCACATCAATATCGCCCATCATGCGCAATTCGGGCTTCGGGTAATGGACGGCGGCGCTTGCACCCTTTAGAATTGCACATGGAATATGGGCAAGGGAAAAGTGTGACAGCACTTCATCCTGCATGATCAGGAGATGTTCATAGGAGGCTATGGAAAAAAGGGTTTCCCGCCTCAATTCTGAGATTAGCGCTTCGGAAGGCCTATCCGCTTGGGGAAGCTTCATGAGGGCATCATAAACCATGGGCACGACCGTCTGGCTGCGCGCTTGTGCAATTACAGAGGGCCAGTCGGCACACGACTTACTGCCCCAACTTGCCGGATCGTGAAAAAGAGCCATTTGCAATAAGGCCAGCAGGCATTGATCGGTATCCTTCAATTGTACAAGGTTTTTTCGCCATGCCTTCATTTGCATCCCTCTGTACGCATTTGTGCTAAAGATTTGACATTTTGCGAAAGGACCGTACCCCGGCTTTCCAGCGGCTAATGGTTTTCAAACCCTTTAGAAGAAACTTTCTTAACGGAAAGCAAAGTCTCCAACCGGTGAAGAGGAAGCGCCAAAAAGCAGAACTGCAGTCGATCATAAGGCTCCCTCTAAATACCCTCTCTACTTTCCCAATGATCTGGCTTGTTGGAATCATTCCGTCCATGAAGGTGTTGCCATCCCCGGCTGTCACGCAATCCTCCCCGTGGAGGCGGATCACGCGATGCAGGAGGTACTTGGGTGTTGATGTATCAAAGCGCACCAGCACGATATCCCCTATGCGTACCGGGCGGCTTAAGGAATTGATGAGAACTGCGTCCCGGTTATGGCGAAGCAAGGGCCACATGCTGTTTCCTGAAACGGTGAGACGGATGCTGATTCCCTCCTGCATCAGCTGCTGTGCCACCGGAAATACATCGGCACAGGACAGGAGGAGCGGCCTGGACTTCATCATGATATCCAAAACCAACACCTTTCCTTTTGTCTATTCGTTTACGCATATCGCATCTGGAGCAATGTCATCGCTTCCGGTCAGCAGGGAATCCAGCACAGGCTTCAGCGTCATCACCGCATCCAAATCCGGACGGCACCGCAAATGAAACACCGGAACGGCCGGAATGATTTCGTCCAGCCGGTCAAGCATCTTGTTATAAAGCGTCGGCTCCCATGTGGGCGCAAAAACGTTGGGCAGCATGTGGGTCAGCGCGTTCAGGGGAGAAAGGCGGGACAGAATATTTTCGTTATGCTGCTCCAGTACGACAATTGCCAGGATCGGCACATCCCGGTTCTGAAATTCTCCCGATGATCCGCACCAGGGCATGCCGAATACCCGCCAGGTTCCATCCACATAGCGGCATAAAGCCCGATCCCCGTTGATGATTGTGACAAGGCCCAGCTCGCGCCACAGATTGGAATGTGTGGTCTTGCCTGTCCCGGAAGGAGCGGACAAGATGACGCCCCGGCCCTGATACTCCATCACGACGCCATGAAAGACGATGCCGCCAAGGGAGAGGACGGAGTAGGAGAAAATATCCGCCAACCTATCAAACGCTGACTGGCCGCTGGTATCTGTATTATCAGCAATTAGGCGGGTATACTTCCAACTTAATTCAATCGAATAGGCAAGGAAAACTCTCCTTGGTTTGATCCATATGACCCAAGCATATCCATCGGGTTGAGGATACACATCGAAAGTGAAGACACCGTATTTCCGCTCATATATGGGAGCTGCGGTATAGGTTTCGAGGCTTGCAAATTTATTTGATATGCAATTTCGAATCCAAATATGCATATCTGATTTCGAATTTGTTTGTGACAGAAATTCATTAAATCTCTGCCACAATTCAGCGTTGAAGCTGTTTTCTGCATATATAGATAGATGCCATCCACCAATCGCCATTGTTTTATTCAAAGCGATCATATGCTTAACTATTTGGCTTGCAAAAAGAATGACCCTCAAAATTACTTCCGTGATTTACCAGTATATCGCTTATCCTTAAAGGACAATTGTTTTCATATGAAACAGAATAGCTGGCATTATTGCCGCAGCCGCCGGTATGGTTTAGCGTAATTTTCATATATCCAGGCGTTGTATCATAGTATAAATGATTTCTATCTCCATTCGCGTTATATCCCCAGCACACATTTGCAATATCTTCACGAAGCTGTAATCCTTCAAAACGTACAACCGGACTCACATAAGATTTTTTCATTGCCAAACTCCCTTTCTACTGTTATGAATTTTGTAAAGGTTCTCGTATTTTCACAAACATACTTTGAACATGCACCCGGATCACCAGTCTCTGCAAAACGCGAAGCAAGACAAGACAGGCATTGCCCTGAGATTTCGCAGTTTTTACATTTCTGATCGATTTCAATAGGTGGAATACTCATGGGGTATGCATCCCAAGCAGATTGAAAACCATTTTGGAACGGTTCTGTATAGCACACACCCAATACCTGACAGCCTAGCAGTTTCCCATCCCATGAAATCGTATAATTTTTCATGCCTGCATCACAGCCAAACAAAGTCAACTGAGGATCATCGTGTTTATCTGAAATATTTTTGTGCATGGTGAATTGAACCTTTGTCGCATCAAACTTCTCTGGGCCTACAATTCTTTCAATCATTTGCATATGGCGCCTCAGGTACAGCTGTATGTTTTCTTCGGGCCGAAGTCTGCAAGCGACCGCATCAGAGCATCCGCCCCTTACGGGCTTAAACACCATTTCTGTATGCGTCAAAGTTCGCTCTTCCCCGTAATTTTTTCGGACCCATTCCTCCATTTCGTCCACATCGTTAAGGTTATCCTGTATGATGGTCGTTCGAAAATCCAGCAGGGAGGGCAATGTGCTTAAGCGTGCAATGCCTTCGATTGCCTTTTTGTATGCGCTTGCGCTGCCACAAACCCTTTCGTACGTTTCTTCCGATGCACCGTAAATGGAAATGCCGATTCGGTGAGGGGGATATTTCCTTAGCAATTCCATAATCTGTGGCGTCACCAGGGTCGCATTTGTATACAGTTCCAGTTGAAAGCCTATCCGGTATATCCCCTCCCAAATCTTTGCAAAATCTTGGCGGAACAGGGGCTCACCCCCTGTGATCAATAGACCCACCGTTCCGGCTTCGGCAACCTGATGCGCCATATCAATCCATTCATCCGCCGTGCGTTCCTGCTTTATGAGCGTGCTGTTTTCGGAATCGTCGTGCCGAAACAAACACATGCGGCAGTGCAGATTGCACCGGACCGTCAATTCAAAGGTGCCGTTGATGGGCGTACGGACGGGATGCAGATTCACGGCTGTTCCTCACTTAGCAATTCATGTTCGCGAAGGGTGGCGATAAATTCCTCAATATCCTTTTTGGCGGTATCCGGATCGACTTCATATTCGTCAAGCAGGGAGGATGCCAGTTCTTCCTGGGAAATGGAAGATTGGCACTTTTGCCAGAGGAAGACCGCGGTGTCATTCAGCGATATGATGCCGTTAAAAGACGCAACATTGTTTCCGATCGGGATGACAACTGATTCGCCTGCGATACGGCGCAGGATCAAATTTTCCTTGAGTTTCATAGCCCCACCTCTTTTGAAGTGCTTTTCCCTTAGAAAGTCCTGCAAGACTTATAGCCGATCGTAATGGAAACGAGCCATTGTATTTCGTATGATAAGCATTTATATATCCGATCCTGGAAATATGTGTATTATACAACGTTCCAGTTTGCGCGGGTGATTTACGTCAAAGGTTCTTATAAAGTATCACCATCTTATATAATGCGACCGTGCTATCGCCCATTTTCGCTGATTATTCGAGCGGGCTTTTCCTGTACGCACGGTTTATTTCCACCAACAAAAGGCAGTGCCGTTTCCGGCACCGCCATCATACAAAGTTCTTTTGCGTTTCAACGTTACTGAATTTCCACAGCATCCTCCAGCTTTACCTCCAGCGTATCCCCTTTCTTCAAGGAAATATGCCCGGACGCATAGGGCTTTTGATCGATGGTCAAAAGCACCCTGTCCGTCTGATAAAAGGCGCCTACTGTGTTTGCAATGCTTTGAAGAATCAGGGTCTCATATTGCGCGCCGGCATTCATTCCTGTAAGAAAGGCCTGGTTGAGATCAATCAGCGCCGTGCCATCCTCGTTTTTTTGAAGGCTGTTTATTTTGGAGGCCGGGGTTAAGGACGCTTTTGCCTGCTTTCCCGGGTCTTGGCGGTAAGCCGCTTCCAATACCGCCGCGGGGCTGTCGTTGGTTCGAAAGCTTAATTCCTTTTCGACAAAATATAGAGTTTTTCCATCCGAACCGGGATAGTAGAACCTGGCCTTTTGGACAAGGGGTACATCTTCCTGAATGCTTTGAAGTGATGAGGTGATTTCCGTATCCCCCGATAGAAATACCGATTTTACCAGGCCCACATCTTTTGCGTAGTAGTCCACCGTTTGAGAGTCGGGGCCTTTCGTAACCACTTCCACCGCGTGGTAGTTCCCCAAAGGCGTTGATATGACAATGTCGGCACTTGTAATGGTTCTTTCTATGGACTCCTTAACCGTCCACGTAGTACCGGCCTTAATCGGCTCCATGAGAAGGATTTCTTCCTCTGTTTCCGTTGCGTTCAGATAATTTTGCCGCACGTAGGCTTCGCCGCTTGAAAGCACGCGGGCAGCCTTGCTGTTTTCGATCTTGATCACCTTGGCCATCACCGTGCCGCCATTGTCCACCCGCTGCTGAACTTTTCTGCCTGCGGCGTATTCGATGAAAACGGTATAGGAGGCATATTCGTTTCCGGAGCCCAGGTACTTGTATAGTGTGTTTTCCGCAATGGGGAAATAGTCCGCCACACTTGATGATGCGCCGGGGCTCAGGGTAATCTGGGGCGGCACGGGAAAGGGCGTCTGTGAAGCTTGGGAAGGCGTATTTGTCGTGGCAGCGCCGGATGCTGCGGCGCAGCTGACAAGGAATAAGGATGCGAGGATACAGAAAAACACCATAGCCTTTTTTTTCATTGTTTTCCTTTCGAAGCGCTGCCAGCTGCCTGTAAGCAGCGCTTCAGCCGTTAAGGCCTTAAGCTCCCCGGGCAGGTAATATTGACAGAAGTGATCACCATCTTGATTCATCATCCATTTTTGTCATTTCAGGGGATGATAATCCAATGCAAATACTGGTACTTCGGTCATGCATTTCAAATCCTTCTCACAATCTCCATGATTGTCTCAGGGATACCACATATTGATTGTTGTCTATTTAACATAAATGGGTTATTGTTTATTAGACGTTTTATACAGAAAGGGGACTTATTGCGAATGGCAGCCAAACGGTTTCTACGAGTGATTTGCCTGACCATGGCGCTGCTAGTCAGTGCCACGATGCTAAGCGGTTTCGCGACTGCGTACGCCGCCAGCGCAGCCGATACCACAAAGCCTTCAACGCCCACCGGCCTTACCGCAGCGTCTATTGATACGACATCCGTCAAACTTTCCTGGAAAAAATCAACAGACAATGTTGGGGTGCTATCCTATGCCGTTTTTCGAGACAAGGCATACCTGACGTATACTGCCAATACGGAAATCACAATTAAAGACCTGAAACCGGGTACAACGTATGTTTTCTATGTGGCGGCGCAGGACAAGGCGGGCAACATCTCCGGTTCCAGCAACAAAGTAACAGTAACTACAAAAGGAAGCGGCGGATCGTCCAAAATCATTGCGGGTTATTATGCCAGCTGGGCGGCCTACTCCGGCTATACGCCGTCGGACATTCCGGCAGCCAACCTGACGCATATCCTGTATGCCTTTGCCAACCTGAGCAGCGCGCATAAGATTGTGCTGGGTGACAATGAGGTGGATTTGAAAAACTTTGAAGAGCTGAGGGCACTGAAAAAGAAATACCCCGCCGTCAAGACCTTGATTTCCGTAGGCGGCTGGGAATGGTCCGGCAGGTTCTCCAACATGGCGTCTACCGCCAGCAACCGGGAGACCTTTGCAAACAGCGTGGTGACCTTTCTTGTGACCCACGGCTTTGATGGCGTGGATATCGACTGGGAATATCCCGTAAGCGGCGGCAAGCCGGAAAATGCTTATAGGTCCGCAGATAAGCAGAACTTTACGCTTCTTTTGAAACTCCTTCGGGAAAAGTTGAACGCCCAGGGATCAAAAGACGGGAAAAGGTATCTTTTGACCATTGCCGGCGGCGCTGGAAAGGAATTCGTGAACAATGTACAATTGAAAGAAATTGCGCAGTATCTGGATTTCAGCGTGGTAATGACGTATGACATCCATGGCTATTCCGACAAGTATACCGACCACAACGCTCCCCTGTACCCGACCACCGGCACGTCGCCCCAGACGATATGGAGCGTAGACCAGGCGGTGAAAGCCTGGGTAGGCGCGGGGTACCCAAAGTCCAAGCTGATCGTTGGCGTACCCTTTTATGGGCACCGATACAGCAACGTGAAGGGCAGGGGGACGGGAATTTTCAAAACATACAGCGGCTATAAGTCACTGGATTATGACGACATCGTATCCCAGTACCTCTCGGATAAATCATACACCCGTTACTATGGCGCAACGGGCAAAACACCCTGGCTTTTTAACGGGTCGACATTTATCACCTATGAGGACGCGCAATCGCTGAAAGAGAAGGCCGCCTACATCAATGCCCAGGGCCTGGCCGGCGCGGGCATCTGGGAGCTTTCCCAAAACGCCAACGGAACACTGCTCAATACGCTGCGAAACAACCTGAAGTAAGCGAAATCAAAGTACACAATGCGTGGCCCTGGGCGAATCATCGCCCAGGGCCCTCTTTTCAACTATTCCCTTTTCTCTTCTCTTTCTTAGAATATTCCCATGCCTTACAATAAATAACGCGGTTTTCGCTTTTTCCTGCCGACTTTATCGCTGGAAACTTAACCCTGATGCATGGAGCCGATATTGCCATTTTGCATGAATTGCTTCCTTGCTTCGCAGACTATTGCTGTTGATAACAAGGAGGGCTGGAATGGACAGTAGATTGTTTATCACCCTGATCCTGTTTTTGCTTGGGGAAGCCTTGATTGTTGTCGGATTGATACGCAAAAAGGCAAAGAAGCGGATCAAGTTTGTTGCGACGTCCACAGTGTCTTTTTCACTCTATTTGCTTGCACTCTATCTGCTTCGCATCAGCGTTCCCTTTTTTATTACGCTGTTTGCGCTGGCAGCTGTTTTGATACATACGTTTATGGGGTTTTATCTCAACCTGTACAACCTGTCCAAGGTTTTTGACAGGTACCTGCACGGGTATGGCACTTTTTCTTTTGCATTGCTCATTTATATGACGCTTTCGGCAATTACCGAGCCTGGGGGATCAGTTCTTTTCAGGGCCGTGTATGTAGCCGTCCTGGGCATTGCAACCGGATCCGTATTTGAAATAATGGAATTCGCTCATGATGTGAAGCAGAATTTTAAGATGCAGCGGGGTCTGAAAGATACGAACATGGATATGCTGTTCAACCTGGTTGGCGCGGCAGCCGCGGCGGTTTTTGCGGCCTTTGTGCTTTTCTAACGGCAGAAGAATGCCAATAAAAACTGCCCGCATCCGAATGATTCAGGATTGCGGGCAGTTTTTTTAAGAAAGGCGAGGCCAGGCTCATCTATTTTTGGGGGTGAATGGTCCAGGTAACATACGGATTGCAGACGACCTGCCAGAAATACCGTTTATGCCCTGTTGTAGGCTTTACGATAAAGTCCTTGGAGACGAATTCGCCGGTTTCCAGATCATCATAAAAGGGGTTGTCGTAGCCCCATTCGTCGCCGTATTCGAACTGCTTGAAAAAATTCAACTCCATGTAATCGTAAACGCCGGCGGGTAAATTTGCTCCGTCAAAGCTGGCTGTAAACACCATGGGCTCTGTCAGTTCAAAAAAATCTCCCACGTAGGCGCCTGCTCCGGCCGCTTCGCAGTATCCGCCCTCTTCAATGGGTGAAAATTCAATGGTCCAGTCTCCCTCCGCCTCAATTAGCAGGGTAAAGGTTCCGCCAAAGGTCAGCACTCTAACGGCGGGGGAGTATTCGATGTAGTATGCCATTTCATAGGGGCCGCCTGTCAAGGTAACGGTCATTCGGTTTTCACTTAAGACGTGCATGCGGGCGGGATAAAAGAGTATGTCCACATCCTTCAAAATGGTAGTGCCCGTGCCGGTCAGGCAGATGGCATCGCCTTGGCCTGGCTGATCTGCGAGAAGCGCATCCATGCGCTCCTGAATAGCTGCCTGTGCGGTCTGCAAATCTTCCAGGGTGGCCTCTTCCAAATTTACTGTAATGGTATTGGCAAATGCGGCGGCCGGCAACAGGAGCAGCAAAGCAAGCAGGACCCCAAGAACCTTTCGCATGAAAATACCTCCCCTTTTTGATGGGCTCAAAAGAAAATGAGCGCGCTTTGGGGGAGGGAAGGCGCGCAGCCCCGGCGGCGGGTTCCCGTGTTGTCCGGTGCGCTTTATGTATATGAACGCATATGATCAGGTCATACCAATGTATGTGTATTATCAGGATAGAAAGGGCTGCTTTTCCAGCAACGCCTTGATTTCGCTTGCGGGCCGGGGCCTGCAAAACAGGTAACCCTGCATTTTGTCGCAATCCATCTTGACCAGATAGTCTCTCTGCTTCTCCGATTCGATGCCCTCTGCCACCACGGTCATGTGCAGCTTATGGGCAATGGAAATAATGTCGCAAAGTATGATATGGTCATCCTCCCGCCGGGCGATTTCATCCACGAAGCTCTTGTCGATTTTCACCGTGTCCAGGGGCAGCTTTTGAATGCAGCTTAGGGAAGAATAGCCGGTGCCAAAATCATCCAGCGAGATTTTGATTCCCGCGTCCCGAAGCTTAGTCAGGATGCGGGCGTTTTCCTCCAGGGATTCCATAACGCTGCTTTCCGTGATTTCTATCTCCATCAGGTCCGGAGACAGGCCCGCTTGGTCTAAAACGCCGAAAATATGGTTCAAAAAGCCCGGGTCCCGAAGCTGGGACTGGGATACGTTTACGGCCACGGGGGTTCTGCGCAGCCCCATTTCCTGCCAGGCCTTCATTTGGCGGCAGGTTTCCTCAAACACCCAGCGGCCTATTTGGGATATGAGGCCGGTTTCCTCCGCTACGGGGATAAAGGCCGACGGATAGATCAGCCCCCTTTGGGGGTCGTTCCAGCGGATCAACGCCTCCAGCCCGACGATGCTCCGGCCATCCTTGCCGTAAAAAGGCTGGAAATGCAGCACAAATTCTTGGTTCTCAATGGCCTTGCGCAGGTTATTCTCCATTTCCGTACGGCTTTGAACCTTTTGCAGCATGGATTCGTGAAAGATACGATAAGTATTTCTGCCTGCCTCCTTGGCGGCATACATGGCGGTATCTAGGCTGCTGAATACCTTGCGTATATCGCCCGCATCATCAGGCAGGCGGATCACCCCCATACTGAAGGAAAGAAAAATCTCATGGCCGCCTATGAAAAGGTTTTTGGAGAAGAGCCGCATGATCCGGTCGGCGACATCGATCACCTTTTCCATGCTTTGGACATCATACTGCAAAATGCAGTATTCATCCCCGCCCACCTTGGCCACAAGTACGTTTTCGCCCATGGTATCGGTTAAGCTTTTGCCCACGTAGGACAAAACCAGGTCACCAAAGTCGTGGCCTAGGGTTTCGTTCATTTGCTTGAAGTTATCCAGGTCTATAAAATACAGCGCGGCTTTGCGGCCTTCCTGCAGGGCTTCTTTTAGAAATTCTTCCAGCTTTTCGCTGAGGTAGGACCGGTTGGGAAGGCCGGTCTTCTGATCGTAATAGGCCATGCGGTAAATGCTGGCCTCATGCTCCTTCCGGTCGCTGATATCTGTTATCGAGCCGGCCGCCCGTACGACCCGCCCCGCTACATTCCGAAGGATTTTGCCCTTGGCCAGCACCCAGATGGTGCGGCCGTCCGTCAGATGCATGCGGTATTCATCCTGAAAGGAATCAACGGGCTCACGCCAATATTTGTTCAGGTTTTCCCGCGCTCTTTGTACATCCTCCAGGTCCAGGCATTGCATAAATTCCCGGTAGCAGTTTACCGCCTCACCCGGGGGACAGCCCAGCAAAACCTGCCACTTTTCCGGCAAATGCAAGGAATGATTTTCCTGCTGCCACTCCCACAGGCCATCGTTGGAGCCTTCCATAATCAGCTGGTAGCGCTCCTGGCTCTTTTCCAGCAGGCATTGCTTGTCCAGAATATCGTCATACTGGGCGCGAAGGGTGGTCTGTGCCCGCCTCAATTGTTCATGGGTTTTCAAAAGCTGCAGGTAGCTTTTTTGAACCTTGCTCCGCAGAAATATGATATATACTCTAAGCGCCGAAGCAATCACCGCAATGGCAATCAGGCAAATCAGCACCCAGCGGAAGGTGAGCAGGTTCTGCCGCTCCGAATAGTCCGGGGAGTGGGTATAAAAATATTTGGTGTAGAGTTCTTCAAAGACACCGGAAACTTTCAGCTCCTTCAGGCGGCTGTTGATGGTTTTTACAAGCTCCGGCCTGCTTTTGCTGACGGCATACGCAAACTCGAAGGGGAACAACTTGGCGATTCGGGGGACGATCTCACCTTTGTATTCTTTTTTGATAAGCAGGTATTCCATGAAATGCTCGTTCTCAAAAATGGCGTCGATAACCCCGCTTTTCAAATCATCCAGCGCGGTTTCCATACGATCATAAACGATATATTCTTGATGGTTCAATTGATTCTTCAATAGATCCTGGGTATAGTAGCTTTTCCCCACGCCTATTTTGAGAGCTGATAAATCCTTGAGGTCAACCTGGGGGCCGTCAGCCTTTGTATAAAGGGAGATATATGAAACAAACACAGGATCGGAATACAGAACTTCGTTTTTTCGCCCATCCGTCAGCGCGATCAAGCCCGCCAGGTCGATATCACCTTGCGTTACCTTTTCATAAACATCTGAAAAGGGCGCTGCGGAGGTATTTACCGTATACTCGGATGTATTGAAGATCAAGTTTGTTAAATCTATATCAAACCCGTACAGAGATTCGTTTTGTTTGAAGGTGAGGGGCGGATAATTCTCATCCACCTCATACATCACCGGGATAACGGCAAACGCCCCCGATAGCGTCAATAAAGAGAAAGCGCCGAAAATGATTAAGAAAAGGAAGTTTTTTTTCATTTTTTCCTCCCGCCATCGAAATGGCCGGATTAAATTCTGCTTCATTCGTTCATCATACACGCAATATCTTAGATTGGGCGAGGGATAGGCCTGATTCGTATCTCTTCCGAAGGGATACGCAAAAAAACCTTATGGAACTCGTTAGCCAGAAGGAATCAAATGCTTTCACTCAAGCTGAAATTCTGTATGCCTTTTACTCGGATGGTATAATTTTCAACAGTTACCAAACATCACAATTAGTATACAAAAATCTTGTACATCCGTCAATGAAAAGCATCGGATTTGAGTGAATAATATCAAATCTCTGAAAATGGAAGGAACTGGATAAATTATCTTGCATTGTGCAGCGCATATTGCTTGGGGGTAATGCCTACCATGCGGGTAAAAAGCGAGACAAAGTTCGTGTAGTCGTTAAAACCGCTTTCCCCGCAGGCCTCCGCCACGGAACTGCCCAGGGACAGCCTGGCCTTGGCGATGCTGATGCGCCGGGCGGTGATGTATTTGTTGATGGTGGTGCCCGTTTCCGCCTTGAAGATGCGGCAGATATAAGCCTGGCTTAAATACATGCTCTGGGCGAGGATGGACAGCGTGATTTTTTCATGGATGTGGTCATTGATATAGCTTACGATCTTTTCCACTACGGCATGGTATTGGTAAGCCTCTTCCGCCTCTTCCCCGCCCGCGCCGTGATACCGGTTGATAAGGACCATTAATTCGGTAAACAACGCGTTTTCCATCAGGTCCGTGCCAAAGCCCTGAAGGTTTTGTATTTTGTGAATCAGGTAGAGAAAACGGCTCCGGCTTTCCTGATCCAATGTCAATTTACAGCGGCTGGGCCTTTCCCTGTCGTGAAAGCATTGGGATAAATCCGTCTCCTTGCTGGACAGGGATTTCAAATAGTCCGGGTGGATGGACAAAACAATCCGCTCATGAGAGGATGCGTCCACCCGGCTTACGCAATGGCTTTCGTAATTGTTGATGACAAACAGGTCCCCGGGGTTTACGTTGTAGCAGGTGTTGTCAATCAAAAACTGCTTGCCCCCGGAAATGGAATAGTAAATTTCGTAGCAGTCATGGATATGCATATCCATGGTTTTCTCTTCCTGCATGAGGTGGGCAATGGCAAACCGCCGGTTGTTCAAACATTTCTGTATGGCCTCTTGGCAGGTATAAATCGCTTGCATGGAAACGCCTCCTGACCGCATTATATCATAAAAACCTATATTTGTGGCATAATAACCGTGGATTTCCGCATTTGTGAATGATATAATCTGAATCAGAAGGATCGTGAATAGACCATATAAGGAGGGCTTGCCATGGATATCCGCTACAGCGTAAACCAGCGGGATTTCAAGCGCTATACCACCGAGGAAATGCGCAGCGAGTTCCTGATTGAGACCCTTTTTGTGCCCGATCAGGTAACCGCCGTATACAGCCATGTGGACCGGATGGTCACTTTGGGGGTTATGCCTCAAAAAGAGCAGGTGCCCCTGGACAAGGGCATCGACGTGTGGAAGAATTTCGGCACCGCCTTCTTTTTGGAACGGCGGGAAGCAGGTATGTTCAACCTGGGCGGCCCCGGCACAGTCACCGCCGACGGCATCACCTATGAACTTGGGTACAAGGATTGTTTATATTTGACCCGGGGCAATAAAGAGGTAACCTTCGCTTCAATGGATGAGGCGGCCCCCGCCAAGTTTTACATCGTCAGCGCCCCGGCCCATACCTCCTATGAAAACAGGCGCATCACCATCCAGGAGGCGGCAAAGAAGCCCCTGGGCAGCCTGGAAACCAGCAACAAGCGGGTTATCAACCAGTTCATCCACCCGGATGTTTTGAAAACCTGCCAGCTTTCCATGGGCTTGACCATTCTGGAACCCGGCAGCGTATGGAACACCATGCCCGCCCACACTCATGAGCGACGCATGGAGGTGTATTTCTATTTTGAAATCCCCAAGGACAATGTGGTCTTCCACATGATGGGGGAGGGAAACCAGACCCGCCATATCGTTATGCAAAACGAACAGGCGGTGATCAGCCCCTCCTGGTCCATCCATGCAGGGGTCGGCACCGCCAGCTATGCTTTTATATGGGCCATGGGCGGGGAAAACCTGGCCTTCAATGACATGGATGCGATCCCAACCACCGAGCTTCGATAAAGAGGAGGAATACGTATGGATTTGCAAGCTTTCAGCCTGAAGGGCAAGGTGGCTCTGGTTACAGGCGGCTCTTACGGCATTGGGTATGCCATTGCCAGCGGGCTCCATGCCTGCGGCGCAGCCATTGCCTTCAACGATATCAATCAGGAACTGGTGGACAAGGGCCTGGAAGCCTACCGCCAGGAGGGTATTGAAGCCCATGGCTATGTCTGCGATGTTACCGACGAGCAGGCCGTTGTGGACATGGTGAGCAAGATTGAGGCAGATCTTGGCGTAATTGATATACTGGTCAACAACGCCGGGATCATCAAGCGCATTCCCATGACGGAAATGTCCGCGGAGGACTTCCGCAAGGTGATCGACGTGGACTTGAACGCCCCTTTCATCTGCGCCAAGGCGGTGATTCCCGCCATGATCAAAAAGGGCGGCGGCAAGATCATCAACATTTGCTCCATGATGTCCGAGCTTGGTCGGGAAACGGTGTCCGCCTATGCGGCGGCCAAGGGCGGGCTTAAAATGCTTACAAGGAACATCGCCAGCGAGTACGGCGCATTCAATATCCAATGCAACGGCCTTGGCCCGGGCTATATCGAAACACCCCAAACCGCGCCCCTGCGCACCCCGGACCATCCCTTTAACAAGTTCATCCTGGCCAAAACCCCCGCAAACCGCTGGGGAACAACCGATGACCTGATCGGCCCGGCAGTGTTCCTGGCCTCCAGCGCTTCGGACTTTGTCAACGGACATGTTCTCTATGTGGATGGCGGCATCCTGGCCTATATCGGAAAGCAGCCGTAAAGCATTTCGAAAAAGTGGCTGCGCCGCTTTTTCGAGTCTGCAGCCTTCACCTGTGAGCCATGCTCTACGTGCGGTGAAGGCTTCGGATTTAAAGTCGGAGGGGTTCGCCCCTCCGGCATATCCCAAATTATTTCTGAAAGTTCAATCAATTCAAGAAAATGATATCCGAAGGTCCAGGGCGATCGGAAAGCCCTGGTCGTGCCGTGAGGCACGAAACATGTGGCATCTATGTGGTCCAATACCTATTTAAGGATTCAATCCCCTTAAGGAGATTTCGCTCCTGCGGGAGCGACCAGGGCTTTCCGATCGCCCTGGACCTTCGGACGCCATTATCTCGAATCATTATGCAAATATGCGATTAGCACAACAGTCCTACCGAACTCCCTAAATCCAGATTACAGAGCTTTCTACCTATTTTTCCACTTTGCCGCGCATGCGCGGCAAAAAGAGAGATTCTTAAGAGATTTATCTCTTAAGCGGGGGGCCGGGGGCAGCACCCCCGGGAACTCCTCACTTCACGAACTCCTCACGCATGGGCGTGAACACATCCAGGAGGACGCCGCTTTCCAAGCACAGCGTTCCATGGCGCACCCCGGAGGGGAAGGCGAGGGTATCACCCGTTTTGACCTGCACCTCCCGGTCTTCCATGGTAAAGCGGAAATGCCCGGACAGGACATAGGTGCACTGCACATGAGGATGGGCATGGATGGCTCCCACGGCATCCTTTTCAAAATGGACTTCCACCATCATCATTTCAGGGGTATAGCTCAGCACCCGGCGGCTGACACCTCCGCCCAGGTCTGTCAGGGCGACGTTTTCCTGGAAAACGGCTTTTGCTTTCATAAACTGTCTCTCCTTTTTGATTTATATCGCCCAGCCGGTCAGATATAGCTGCACCTTTCCGGTCGCGTCGCTGGCATAAAGCACCTGATCGTCCTCCCAGCTGATGGTGGGATGGCAATGGCTTTTTTGGCCGTACCAGCTGGTGCCGTGGCGGCACAGCTTTTCAATGCCGGGTCCGTTATTGGTAAGCGTAATGCGCACCAGATCATCCACATCGTCGGCCACCAGGCTCTTTATGTCGCTGCCGGCATGGTAATGGTTGCAGTAATAAGGCAATTCAAACTTTTCAAGCAGTTCCCCCTTGGCGTTTGCCAGCCCCACATAGGGGATGAAATCCGTCGGTGCGGGCTGGGCAACCACCGCCTGGGTCTTATGGCTGGTGATGGTTCCGTCATGGCCGGGGCCGCGGTTGTCAAAGAAAATGCGCCCGTCCCGGGTCCAAAATTCGTGGCCCACGCTGTCGTCTTTCGTTTGGCGAAAGCAGGGGAAAACCTCCAGTGTATTCGTGTCCACAAGAAAGATGCGCTGCATGATAAGGTGCCATGGCCCTTCATGGCAGTACATGAAGAGATGGGGGTCTGTGGGGGAAAACTGGAGATGCCCGCCCTCACAGGTGTCCCGCACGCCGATAAATGCCGTTCCGGGCTGCCCGTCCACGAGCGGCACGAGAATAATGCGGCTGCGCTTGACCAGGTACATCTTTTCCTCAAACCCGGCGTAATTCAGGCCGTGCTCCACATGAACGTCCTCGTTGGTGAGGATTCCCGCCAGGGTATGGTCGCAGTTCAGGGACAGCCGGCCGGGCTTGAACCCATCGGGGAAAGTGTACATGACCTTTGTTTCGCCCGTGGAAACGGTATGCAGCACGGCGTCCTGGCCATGGTTGTAAAGCAGCACCGTGCTTTCCGGGTCTTTGGTAAGCTGGGTTATGCTTGCATCCGTATAGCCTGTCACCCTTGTGATGATGCCGGTATCCCGGTTGACGGTGAACACGTTGTCAACACCAGGGGTATCCCGGTCGGAGGTGAAATAGATCTCCCGGCCGCCCCTTGTAAAGGCGTTTTCCGTAAAATACAGGTGTACGTTATCATGATCGGGGCTGTTGGTCAGCTGCGTCACCTGCCGTCCGGTGACAGGGTCGGCAAAGGTGCGCATTTCCGGCGGATAGGTTTTCGTTAGCAAAGATAAAACTCCTTTCCAAACAGGCGCGCTCATCCTTTTACGGAGCCCAGCAGCACACCCTTGGCAAAATGCTTTTGCAAAAAAGGATACACGCAGATGATGGGCACGGTGCTGACCACGATGGTGGCATATTTCACCGCTTCTGATGATGCCCACACAACATCCTGCTCGGACAGGTTATCGGTGCCCATGCCGCCCAGGGACAAGATCACGATTTGCCTAAGCCAAACGGTAATGGGCCACTGGCTGCTGTTGTCCAGGTAAATCATGGGCCGCATGTAGTTGTTCCAGTGCCCTACCGCGTAAAACAGGGAAAAGGTGGCGATGGAGGCCTTGCTCATGGGCAATACGATCCGGATAAAGGATTGCAGCTCATTGCAGCCGTCGATGCGCGCGCTTTCCTCAATGCTTTCGGGAAGCTGCTGGAAGAAATTCTTCATCACGATCAGGTTATAGCTGGAGATGGCTACCGGCAGCCAAATGGCCCAGAAAGTGTTCTTCAGGTGCAGCTTGTTGGCGATGACGATAAAATCCGGAATTAGCCCGGCGGAAAAGAGCATGAAGAGCACCACGACCCGAAGGATAATCCCCCTGCCGGGCAGTTCTTTCTTGCTCAAGGCATAGGCTGCGGTGGATGTCATGAGGATATTGATCAGCGTTCCGCCAAGGGTGATGACAAAGCTGTTGCCAAGGGAGGTAAGGGTTTTCCCGGACTGGAAGATCATATGGTAGGCGTCCAGGGAAAAGGCGGTAAAGCGGCCATAGGCCATGCCCGTGGCGGAAAAGGAACCTACCGCGCAATAGACAAGGGGGGCGATCATGATAATGCCAAACAGCCCCAGAAGGGTGTAATTCAAAGCGTCGAACACTTTCCCCGCTTTCGTTTGATTTCGGGCGGTCATGAGCGCCATCAGTACATCCCCTCCTCTCCCATGGCTTTGGCGATGCGGTTGGTGCCCAGCACCAGGATCATACTGACCAGAGACCTGAAAAGCCCTACGGCGGCGCTGTAGCTGAAGGCGCTTACGCCTGGGGGGACCTTGTTGCCCAGAATGCCCACATCATAAATATAGGTATCAAACACCATGCCCACCTCCCGGTTGAGGCTGTTGACCATCAGATAAATCTGGTCAAAGCCCGTATCCAGGAAGGAGCCCATGCGCAATATCAGCAAAATGACGATGGTGGACTTGATGGAGGGCAGCGTGATGTTCCACAACTGGCGCATCCGCCCGGCCCCGTCGATTACGGCCGCCTCGTAGAGCTGTTCATCCACCCCGCTGAGCGCGGCCAGGTAGATGATGGTGCCCCAGCCGGCTTCCTTCCAGATCAGTTCGATGATGTAAATGGGCCGAAACCATTCATGCCCGTACAAAAACGGAATCTCGGCCATATTGTTTTGCCGAAGGAGCGTGTTGACAAGGCCCCGGGGCGACGGCCCCAGCAGGAGAAGCATGAGGCTGGCAATAACTGCCCAGCTTAAAAAATGCGGCAGGTAAACCAGGGACTGCAGCGTACGCTTGTAGGAAAAGTGCCGGACCTCATTGAGGAGCAGCGAAAGCAGCAGCGGCAATGGAAAGAAAAACACGATATTGCATATGGCCAGGGAAAAGGTATTTCGGATCAGCATCCAGAAATCCTTGCCGTTAAAAAAAGTGGAAAAATTCTTGTACCAAGGGTCAGCCAAGGGGCTTGCAATCCCCTGAACCTCCAAAGAGGGGATATAGCGCAGAAAAACGATGCGCAGCCCCAAAAGGGGCATGAATTTGAAAAGTATATAATAGACAAGCGTTGGCAAGAGCATGATGTACAGCCATTTAAAGCGCATCATGCGCTTGAGGAGGCGGGGCCGGGCCCCGTAGCGGGGAGCGGGGGGATGAAGCGGCCCTGCGGTTTTCAGCATAGCAGACACTCCTTCAGTCGAGCAATTCGGCGGCTCACTCCGTTAATCCCGGAGCTTTGTAAAAAGAATGGATGGCATGAAGCAGCACTCCATGCCATCCGGGAGAGCGCCTTATTGCGCGTTGACAGCTGCAATCAGGTCATTACCGCCCTGATCCATCCAGTCGGATACGGCCTTTTCAAAGCCTGCCGCATCAATCTGGCCCATGATGTATTGCACACGGGCGTCGGAGATGATGGTGGCAATGGAAGCTTCCAGGTTCATCAGGTCAGGATCAAACTTGCCCACGCTCAAATCGGGCACGGCATAGGGCTCGTTGGAGACGGCTTCCAGGTTGATGAGGTCCAGTTCGGTGCGGCCTTGGCCAAAGTCCGGCGCTACAACGCGGCGGGGGGCAATGGAGATAAAGGCTTCGGAGGAGCCGTCGGACGCACGGAGTGCCGCCTGCTCGCCGCTGATGGTAATGACGCCGTCGGCGCCTTGGGTGTAATGGATGTCCTGAACGCCTACGGTGAGGAACTTGCAGGCGCCGTCTTCGGCCTGGAGCTTCTCAAAGAAGTCCATGATCCTTTCCACGGTGGCTTCATCCTTCACGGCAGCCTTGGTAAGCAGCACACCGCCCAATCCGCCAACAGCCAGGGTGGAGTTTACTACTTTATTGCCGCTGGGGTCAGCAAGCAGGTAGTTGCGGCCGATGACCGCGGTGGGGGTGATGACGTCGAACAGGTTGTCATACTTGCCGCCAGGATGCCGGCCGTTGGTGGCGGTGGTGAACATGGCGCCCGCTTTGCCTTCACCCAGGGGCAGGTGCTTATCGTTACCCTTGACCAGCGCAAAGTCGCTGTTCATGTAGCCGTTGTCATACATGTCCTTGAACAGGTTCAGGGTATCCATGTATTGGGGGAAGGTGAAGTAAGGCATGATCTTGCCATCCTTATCCTTGCCCCAGCGGTTGGGGGTGCCAAGGGCTACGGCCAGGGTGTCGAACCCGGCATAGGTCAGTTCCTTGTCCGCATCGTCAATGTATGCAAAGCCGTAGGTGTCCTTCACACCGTTTCCGTCCGGGTCCTTCTCGGTGAAGGCCTTGGCCATCTCGTAGAATTCCTTGGCGGTGGTGGGAACGCTGATGCCCAGCTTATCCAGCCAGTCCTGCCTGTACAGCATGGCTACACGGGCACTGGATACCAGCAGGGGGAACAGATAGTTCCGGCCGCCCACAGCGGTCACGGTGAGGGAGTAAGGCGTGGTGAGCTCGTTTGTGAACAGCTCGCGCTTGGCAATGTAGTCCGTCAGGTCCCAGAAAGCGCCGAACTGGCAGTTTTCCAGGTAGGTGGCGTTCTTGGTAAGGCCGCTGTTGACCACCATGACCATGGGCTGGTCATTGGACGCCATGACGGTGTTGAATTTGCTGGCATAGTCGCCTTGGGGTGCCCAGGTGATTTGCAAATCCACGTTGCACATTTTCTCCACGGCTTCCAGGACAGGGTTGCCTTCCTCGCCGGTGGTGCCTACCGGGGGCTGGTCGGCGAAAAAGGGCGCGACCATGGTGATTACGAAGGGGGCTTCTTCCGCCGCTGCGGCGGGAAGGGCTGCCAAGGTCAAAAGCATGACGACGGCGAGAAATAGGGACAGAGATTTGCGCATGAGGAACCCTCCTTTTTTCAATTGAAGTGTTTTCGCGACGAGCTATCGCCCCTGCATTTGCCAGGGTGCTGTATAAAAAAAGTATATGAGGGTGCGCGCCGGCAGACAATCCCAAAACACAAAATGCCATCGTCAATTTCCCGAATGGGGCGATTGACAAAACCTCGAATGATACACCAAACCGAAAATCAATGCGGAAAACCGCTGCAGGAGGGGTACAGCATGCAGGCATTGCGCCAAAGGCTTCACAAAAAGGTATACAGGACCTTTTTACGGTCTTTCCTTTTGGTGTTCGTGCTGCCGGCCGCGGCGCTCATCATCTTTATGACCCACATGCTGGGAACGGTGGAGCAGGAATTGAAAACCGCCAACCGGCTGATGCTGGAGCAGTTCAAAAGCGCGGCGGACGGCCAATTCTACGCCATCCAGCGCACAGGGGATACCCTGATGGTGGATGACAAGGTGCTGTATTTTTCCTATCTGAACGACCCCATGCAATATTTGAACAACATTACCGCCTTTCAAACCCTGAAAAGCCTCATGCAGGAGATTGCAACCATTCAAATTTCCAGCGCCAGCGTGGATAGCTGCTACCTGTACCTGAGCCGGAACAAAAAAGTGATCAGCAATACGGTAATGGACGGCCAGGATTACTACAACAGGCGGCTTTCCGGCGTTTTTGCGTCCCAGGCCGACTGGCAGGACTATTTGGCGCGGGGCTATAACGGTTTTGTGCGCAGGGAACCGGGCGAAAAAGGCCATCCCCTAAGCTATGTGCGCACGGTGCTCCGGGGTGAGAGCCCGGCGATGACCATTGTCATCACCGTGGGCGAGCAGATGTTTCAGGCCTACCAGCCCCTGATTCAGGAGCGGGAAGGGGTGGGCTTTGCCATTTTGGGCCCGAAGGGGGAACGGCTGTATTCCAGCAAGGAGGGTCTGGCCCTGCCCGGCCTGGAGGACGTTTTTCCAGGGGAGGATGGTGTTCAGACAGCCGATACCCCAGAGGGAAAGTTCCGCCTTTCCTGGAGCCGCAGCGCCGATACCGGGTGCATTTATGTAATGACCATGCCTGAAAGCATTTATTGGACGCCCATGGAAACTATCCGCCTGGTGAGCATTGCAGCGGTGGCGCTGATCCTGGCGGCGGGTTTTTTCCTGTCCTTCGCGCTGGCCAAGCGGCAGTACCGGCCGATCCTGGCCTTGCGCAGCTTTGTGGAGGGCGCGCCTGCCGGAGAAAACCAGGAAACGGGGGACGATTATACCTATCTATTGGAAATGATGAAGCGCATGAAAAACAGCCGCATCACCATCAATCAGCAATTGAAACTGTCCAACCGAAACATGGAGCATTTTGTGCTGGAATCGCTTTTGTGGGGCACATACCGCTCCATTAAGGATGTGGAGGAGCAGCTTTTGGCCCTGGACATCACCTTTGACAGCGAGGATTTTGTGGTGGTGGGCTTTTGCATCGACGGCTTTCAAAACAGCGACGTGACCCCCGGTCAGTGGGAGGAAGACGCAAGGCTGATGCGCTTTGTGCTGGGAAATGTGTTTGCGGAGTTGCTTGCCGCCTACAACGCTAGGACGGTGGAACTGTACGGGTGGGTATATGCCCTGCTTTGCATGCCGCCCCACTGGGAAGCATGGCAGGAAAAACTGGCGGAAACGCTTGCTCACGGCCAAACAATCCTTCAGGAGAATTTTGATTTCCATCTTACCATTGCCGCAAGCGCCCAGGTGCAGGGGCTGCACAGGGTCCGGCAGGCTTATGCCTGGGCCAGGGACGCCCTGGCAAAAAGGAAGGAAGGCGCCAATGAGCTTCTTTTGTCCTGGCAGGAACCAGACCGGGACCAGCCGCTGGAGCGGTTGGCATTGGCGGTGGAAAACATCGCGCGCCTTTTGGAAAAACATGTGACTGCCGGGGATGAAGAGGCCGCCCTGGGCGAGGTGGCAAGCCTGAAAAAGCTTTGCGCAAAAATGCCCGGCTGGATGATCCGCATGCAGTGCGGCGCTGTGCTGCAAAGCCTATTGCAAAGCTTCAGCCTGCACTTTTCCCAGGAGAGTGCTTTGAAATTGCAAAGCATGATCCAGCAGTTTGTAGAATCGCCTTTGGGCCAGGATGACTTTTTGGAACTCAGCCGGGTGGTGCGGGAAGCCTGCCGCTTGAGCAGCCCCGGGGAAGAGCTTCCCAGGAGCGCGGACATCGCTCAGCGGGCCATGGCCTATATCCAGGAGCATTATGCCGTGAGCAGCATGAGCATTGGTGAGGTGGCCGAAAAGTTGGGGCTGACGGCCAGCTATGCCTCCGCCCTTTACAAAAAGCATACGGGGGAATCCATGCTGGATACCATCAACCGCACAAGGCTGCACCATGCCAAACTTCTGCTTTCCGGCAGCCACATGAGCCTGGAGCAGATCGCGGCCCAGGTGGGCTATTACAACAGCTCCTCCTTTATCCGCACCTTCAAAAAGTATGAAGGGAAAACCCCCGGTCAGTACCGGGCGTCAAAAGCGGACAGGGAACAGATGAAAACCATGGGCGGTTGAAAACGTGATAACCAAGTGCTAAAAATCAAAACACAGTGGATGCCCTTTTCAAGCCTGCAATGGTATACTGAAACCATCAATGACAGGGATGGGGGATGCACATGGAACTCATCTTGCTGGTGGTTTGCGTGGTCAGTGCGTTTTTTCTGTATAAAATGGTGGCGCAGATTTTGTCAAAATGGCTTAGCGGGGCCTGGTGGCACAAGCCCTTGCGCACGGCCCTGGGCCTGGGCGTGGGCCTTGTTTATATGGACTTTTCGGGAGCGTATGTCATGGCAAAGGACAGCAGCGGCACACTGTCGCTGATTGTGTCCTTCGTGCCTTTTGTGGTCTATATCGCCATGAAGATCATCCGCAAGACACGGTTGATAGAGCAGTAAAGGGCAAGGAACCCTTTTGAGTGGAATAGACAGGGGCTTTCAGCCCCCGTCACCCCTGACCAAAGGGCAGATTGCCCTTTGGAATCCCTCTTGCCGCGCATGCGCGGCAATAATAGGATTCTTAAGGGATGAAATCCCTTGAGCGGAGGGTACGGGGGAAGTGCCCCCCGCCTCTTATCGGATAAAGTTGGTCCAGACCCGTTTTTCCCTTTCAGGTTCAGGAACCTCGGCATTGCGGCCCGCCTGGATGCATTTTAGCAGCCAGGCCATATTTTTGCCCAAGACCCGCATAATCTGCATGCCTTCCAGGTCCTGTACCGCTTCCTCGGGGTTGTTTCCGTGGACCATGTTCCAATACTGGGAGGCCACCAGGGGCATGCCTGAGATGAGGGGATACTTACTCAGTTGATCCAGTGCCGCTGTTGTACCGGCACGTCGGGCGGATACCACGCAGGCCGCAGGCTTGAGGCGAAAATGATTCCCGGCATAAAACATCCGGTCCATCAAAGCAATCATGGTGCCGTTGCAGGAGGCATAATATACGGGGGACCCGAAAACAAACCCGTCGGCGGTTTCCGCCTTTTCCAGGATTTCATTGACGGGGTCATCCGAAAAGACGCAGCGCCCAGGGTTTTTTTTACAATGTCCGCAGGCGGTGCAGCCCCGGATGGGCTTTTTGCCGATTTGTATGATTTCCGTTTCGATGCCGGCGTTTTTCAGTTCCTTTTCCACTTCCGTCAGTGCCGTAAAGGTGCAGCCTTTTTCGTGGGGGCTGCCGTTAATCAATAAAACTTTCATCTACTCGTTCCTCCCTTGCTGATGGGGATATCGCGTTAGTCCCATGCCGCATTCATTATATCATAAAACAGATGAATCAAATCCCGGCCGTGAATAAACAGGTGCCTGCCCGCCGCGTCAGGAGGGGGTTGACGCAGCGGGCAGGCTTTTTGGGGTTCCCTGGGCATAAAGTCCAAGGGCAGGGCTAAACAAGATGGAAAGGAAAGCGGCTTACTTTTTGTTGACGTATTTGCGGATGTCCAGGGCTACGGCGCTGGCAATGATAATACCCTTGATGATCTGCTGCCAGTAGGGGTTAATGCCGATAAAGGTAAGGCCGTAGTTGATAACCTGGAAGATGAACACACCGGAAACCACGCCGCCCACGGTGCCTACGCCGCCGGAGGAGGATACGCCGCCTACCACGCAGGCCGCGATGGCGTCCAATTCGTAACCCACGCCATAGTTGTTGGTAGCGCCGCCGGTACGTGCGGATTCCAGCACGCCGGCCATGCCGATCAAAGCCGCAGCCAGGGCGAAAATGATGATAACGGTCAATTGCACATTGATGCCGGATACCTTGGCGGCTTCCTTGTTACCGCCGATGGCATACACGTTTTTCCCGAACACGGTTTTATTTTGCAGGAACCAGACCATGAAGCACACAACCAATGCAACCAATGCGATGAGCGGGAAGAACCCGTATACTTCGCCCGTGCCGATATAGGTGAAGTCCTCCCGCAGGCCGCCGATAGGCTGGCTGTTGTTGGGGGGCAGGTTAAAGTAAATGCTGGTAGCGCCGTACACGATGACCTGGGTGGCCAGCGTGGTGATAAATGGCGGCACGTTCAGCTTGGCAACGATGGTGCCGTTAAGCAGCCCGAAGATCAGTGCGATACCCACTGCCAACAGGAAAGGCAATATCACGGGCAGGGAGGGGAGCCCCGGAAAGAAAATCCTGGAATAATCCGGGTTTTGCAGCATGGATGCGGATACCACGGCTGCCATACCCACCATGCGGCAGGCGGACAAATCGACGCCGCCGGTGCCGATGATGACAAA
>JAEVYX010000121.1 GCA_023392515.1 Bacillota bacterium
GGGGAGTCCACACTGTTCGTAAATGGGAAAGCTTTCGGTACTTACCGTGCTCCCTGGGTAAAAATGCCCCATCATTATATAGAAGATAATGTGCTGTGCAAGGAAGGGAAAGCCGGTGAAACCTTCGACATTCTGGTAGAAGTTTATGCAGGCCATTTCTTTCCCGAAAGCGTTCTTGGTGGCGTTTCAGTGGGTCCTGTTCTTCCCGGCTCATATCAGGACCTTTTGGCAGAAGGGAAACGCGCAACATTGGGTTCCTGCACCTATGCAATATGGAACGAAGATGCCTATCAGCTGTATATGGACGTTGATACGCTGACCCAGCTGCTTTCCATACTGCCGGAGGGAAGTCTGCGGGCCGACAAGGTTGCCAAGGCCCTGGAGAACTTTACCCTCTCCGTGGATTTTGAACAGCCCCTTCAAGGCCGTATCCGGGATTATCAGGCAGCCCGGGCGCTTCTGGCCCCTGCCCTTCATGCAAAGAACGGAACTACGGCGCCCATGTTTTATGGGATAGGCAACGCACATCTGGATCTGGCTTGGCTCTGGCCCATGGCTGAAACCTATCGGAAAACCGCCCGCACTTTTGCCGCTCAACTGCGCCTGCTTGAAGAATATCCTTCCTACAAATTTCTGCAAAGCCAGGCAGCATCCTATGAAATGTGCAAACAGCACTATCCCGAGCTCTATGATCGCATAAAGCAGGCAATAAAAAGGGGACAATGGCTAGCGGAGGGCGCCATGTGGGTGGAACCCGATACCAACATGACCAGCGGAGAATCGCTGATCCGGCAAATCATTCATGGAAAGCGTTTCTTTCAGCAGGAGTTCCAAATCAACTGCGAGCTGCTTTGGCTGCCGGACACCTTCGGATATTCTGCGGCACTGCCTCAAATTTTAAACGGCTGTGGCGTCAAATATCTGGTCACCCAGAAGATTTTCTGGTCATACAACGAAGGTGACCGCTTCCCGTATCATTACTTTACCTGGCGGGGGATGGACGGGTCAGAAACAGTTTCCTTCCTGCCCACAGACTATACCTACCGCACCGATCCTACGCAAATTTCCTCCGTATGGGAAAACAGGGTGCAGCGCCGGGGTCTGGATGCCTTTCTGCTGCCCTTCGGTTACGGGGATGGCGGCGGCGGACCCAGCCGGGACTATTTGGAGTATGCTTTGAGGGAAGACGACCTGGAAGGCATGCCCAGGGTGCGCATGGAAAGCCCCAATCGGTTCTTTCAGGAGATGGAGGAGGCCGGCGGTCCTCAGCATACCTATGTAGGTGAATTGTATTTCAGCGCCCATAGAGGCGTATATACCTCACAAGCCCTGGTGAAAAAAAACAACAGGCTGTGTGAAATTGCCCTTCGGGAAGCGGAAATGTGGGCAACCCTGGCTTCATACGGTTCTTATGCCTTTCCGCTTGAAAAAATGGATCGTTTATGGAAGGTTCTTTTGTTGCACCAATTTCACGATATTTTGCCCGGATCTTCCATAGGCCGCGTGTATGAGGAAGCCGCCAAAGCCCATGCGCAGCTGCTCCTGGATGTTCAAGACATCACAAAAGATGCCCTGGCTTGCTTCGCCGCGGGAACAGGCTACACAGTATTTAATTCTCTTTCCTGGCCTCGCACCCAAATCACAAAGCTTCCTATAATATACAAGGATGGGGCAGAAACGGCGGATGGCGAAACGGTGCCTGTCCAATTGGCAAAGGACGGCGTGCTGGCTTTGGTCACAGTTCCCTCCTGCGGCGCAATTACCCTATATCCCGGCAGAAAGGCTTCTAGCGGCCCGGCTGTCAAGGCCATGCTCACGCAAGACGGCGTGGTCATAGAAAACAGCAAGGTAATTGCTCGGATAAATCTCGAGGGGGAAGTCGTTTCCTTCGTACTGAAATCCTCCGGGCGGGAATTTGCTTCCTCCCCCATGAACCGGCTTTTGATGTTCAAGGATGTGCCCCGGAAATTTGATGCCTGGGATATTGATTCCAATTACATCCGTCAACCGGTTCATCTTACGCAGCCCGCTCAAGTTATTATAGCGTGTGAAGGCGGGCTTCGCGCAGCCGTTCGGGTCACCCGGCAGATTGAAAATTCCGTCTTCACCCAGGATATCGTGCTGGATGCGGACAGCATCACCCTCCGCTTTGAAACCCAGGTCGACTGGCATGAATTGCACCGCCTCTTGAAAGTATCCTTCCCGGTTGAAGTGCAGGCTGAGGAAGCCTTCAACGAGATTCAGTTTGGTTTCATTGCAAGGCCCGCCCATCGTTCCCGCCCCTATGACCAGGACCGTTTTGAAGTATGCAACCACCGCTATACCGCCCTATGCGACCAAAACCATGGGGCCGCGGTCCTCAACGACTGCAAGTATGGGGTCAGCATGGAGGGCAGCGATATCAGGCTGACGCTTTTACGGGCTGCGGCTTCACCCCAAATGCGGGCAGATAATGGTCTGAACCATTTCACCTACGCTTTTACCGCATGGGAAGGCCCTTGGATGGAAAGCCCTGCCGTTCGGGAAGGGTATGCCCTCAATGTACCTTTATTGGGTATTGAAGGGGCTGCAAAATCCTTCAGCGCCTTTTCACTCAGCCATGACAATATCATACTGGACACTGTAAAACCGGCGGAGGATGGAAGCGGAGACTTGATTTTACGCCTTTACGAGTGCAAGCAGGCCGCCACTTCCTGTACGCTTTCCATTTCCTTGCCTTTTGTGAACGTCACTGTATGCGACATGCTGGAAAACCCTCTTTCCCCTTGTCATTTCAGCCAAGACCAGCTTTCTCTCACCTTCCGGCCCTTTGAAGTGAAAACCCTGCGCTTTTCCCGGGGTTAGCATCCCTTCGATTTAGGGCAGGAGCAGACAGCATAAATAACCGCTGCCCGCTCTTGCCCTTGAATAGAACCCGTGTTATGATAGGAATGTTGTAATACAGGCGAAAGGATATCCACCAGTATGCAAAAATATGCAAGGCGTGGGGAAATGCTGCTGTTCTTCATCCTGATATCGGCAGTGGCATTGGGAAATAGCCTAAGCGACTCGATTTATTCGAACTACTTTAAAGAAGCCTATCAGGTTACCACGTCCCAGCGCGCATTTATTGAATTTCCCCGGGAGCTTCCCGGCCTGCTCTGCGCGCTGGTCATTGCATCCTTATCCATGCTGGGCGATCTAAAAACCAGCCTGATTGCGCAAATCCTCGCCTGCAGCGGTCTCACGGTTCTGGGCATCTTTACGCCATCCTTTGGCGTAATGCTGATTTTCCTCTTTATCAATTCTCTGGGTATGCACTTGTTTATGCCTTTGCAGGATTCCATTGGCATGTCTTTGGCAGAACCGGGGCAAATCGGGCGCCGGATGGGGCAGTATGCCAGCATCAGAACGGCTGTCGGGTTTGTGGGCGGTCTCATTGTCTTCTTTGGTTTCCGAAGCAAAGCCTTTTCCTTCATAACCCCCATAAAACATGTTTTTCTTCTGGGTGCCGAGGCATTTCTCGTTGCCATTATCGCATCTCTCATGCTGACCCGGAAGGTCAAGCCAGCAGCCGGAGTGCAACGCCGGGTCCGGCTCATCTTTCGCAAACAATACCGCTACTATTATTTCCTGACAATCCTGCACGGTGTACAAAAGCAGATTGCCTTTGTTTTCGGCTCCTGGGTTCTGGTGGATCTTTTGCTAAAAGGCGCAGATGTCATGTCGGTTCTGCTTATTGCCAGCAGTTTCATCAGTATCTTCTTTATGAATCTTATCGGTAAATGGATGGACCGGTATGGTATCAAGCGCATGATGTATGTGGACGCGCTTACGTTTATTATCATTTACGTCATTTACGGTTTTGTCGTATGGGGCATCACAAGCCATCTGCTGCCCGGATCAGGCTGGCCCGTTATGGTCGTATATGCGCTATTTGTAATGGACCGCCTTTCCATGCAGATTGGTATCGTCAAATCGGTCTATCTGCAGTCCATTGCAGTTAACCGGGAAGAGGTTACCGCAACCCTTTCTACCGGCACCAGCCTGGACCATATCGTATCCATCCTGGCTGCCCAGGTCAGCGGACTCATTTGGACACAGTTAGGGCCGCAATGGGTGTTTTTCATGGCTGCCTTCTTCTCCTTGGGCAATCTGTTCGTAGCCTGGCGCATACACCCGGAACAGGAAGCCTGCCAAGCCGGAGCCGAACCTTCCGCAGCATCGTAAGTACATACAAAATTTGCGCGAATGGAATTGACAGGCTATTTTCTCAGTGTTATGATATTATAAAAGTATAATGTATCGTTTGGGGAGCCTGGATTGGCAGGCTGAGAGGAAGCGAAAACGGCTTCGACCCGCAATACCTGATTTGGGTAATGCCAACGTAGGGAATTGCACAAAAGATGCGTAGTGGGATATGCCAAGCCGGCATATCCCACTATGTTTTCACTTTTATAGTGAGTTTGAATGATGCTTTTATGCTTCCTCCAAAATATCCACAATTCGCTTCATGGATGATTGAAACTCTTCCTCAGACGAATTTTCAAAAACCAACAGATCATCCCGACAGTTGGGATCGTCCAATTCCTTGGGAATTTCAAAATTAACACCGGCGATATACTCGTCCCAATGGGCCAGCTTCCATGTATCCCGGTCACTGTTTCGCGCTATCATCCGTTGGCGGCATACTTCCACGTCCGTATCCACCCAAATGACAACCAATTTGGCGCCCCTTTGGGCAAGCTTCCCCTTCAAATCGTTCATGTAGGCCGTGTCGCGTATCTCGCGGGTGAAAGGCGCGTTGATCAATACAGTATCGTCATACGCCAGTGCTTCCAGCGCCAGTTCTATAACCGCCATATATTCATAATTCCGGATATTCTTTTCAAAAAACTCGGAGCTGCGGTTATACTCCTCACCCGCAACCACAAAAATCTGCTTGGATAATACAATCAGTGTATCCTTATCCAGATACACCACATGCTTCAGTGCTTTTGAGAGCTCCTTGGACACAAAGGTTTTGCCGCACGCAGGGGGCGATGTAACCAGAATCAGCTTTTTCATCATGCTGACTTCCTTTCACAAATTTGTTCGGTAAAACCCAATGCCTGGCGGCATTCTCCGCACCATAAAAGGGCTTTGTACCTTTATCAAACTCCGCCGGGCGTTGAACAGCTTTTCAAGTCGCATTCCTCCGGCATTTTTCCTTATATACCATTCCCATGTACCGGTCCCCCTGCGCAAGCTCCGCAAGCATTTGGCGAAGGCGTTTATCAATCGTTTCCTGTCTTTTTGCCCGGATGACCCAGCCAATATAGTCATTGCGCTGGTAGGGCGGACGGCGATTGTACTTTTCAAGCAGACGCTCATTTTCAAGAGCGTTTTTGATAAAGTCGGGCATGGAATACTCCTGCATCTTCAGCGCCATGGCTCCTCATCCTTTCCAAATCCATCAACAGCTTGTCTAGATCATACCACAGTTCCTTTCAAAAACAAATCCCGATAGGAAAAATGCACCGCCAGCAAGATATACGCCTTTGCAGACGGTGCATTTAGGACGGATACAGCCTGCAAAACAGGCCTATATTCTCTGCAATGGCGGGAGAATCTCCCCCTCCGCCACCACCCGGATGGACTCAATCACCGGCAGTTTAAGCGGACGGTTCCAGTTTTCCTTGCCGTTCGTCTCCAATTCAGCCAGCGCGTCCAATGTTTCGTAACCGGATATCATGTACCCAAAGGAGGCATACCGCCCATCCAGCTTATGGGCGTCCTCATGCACCACAAAAAACTGGGTGCCCGCAGTATCAGGCGCCTCATCCCTCGCCATACTGATGGCGCCCCGGCGGTGATCCATTCCTGTGGGAAAACCGTTTTCTGCAAACTCGCCCAATATATGAAATCCGCTGTCCGTCATGATATCGTTGTCAGGGCTGCCTCCCTGAATCACATACCCCTTCACAATGCGGCAAAAAGTCAGGCCGTCATAAAAGCCGGAGTTGGCCGCAGCCGCAAAATTGGCAACCGTGACAGGGGCCTTCTGCGGAAAGAGTTCAAAAACCATAGGGCCGTATTCTGCCATGGTGATCGTGGCTTTTACCATAGATGTACTCCTTTGAAAGGGGGAGCCGTCATATTGGCGGCTCCCCACAATTTGGGTTCCCTTTCAGGCAAACGATGGTTACTCAACAACCTGAGCGGTCTTAAAGTACAGCGTATCAGAGGGATTCAGGTAATACCCCTGTACCTTACTGTTCATCAGCATCATGTTGGCTTTGTAATACAGGTTCAGCGTGGGGTATTCAGCGGAGGCAGTGTTGTCTGCTTCCTGCATGATTGCCATGGCGGCGGCGGAATCAATCTCGGACTGGGCCTTAGCCACCAGTTCATCATAAGCAGCGTTGGAATACTTGCCAAGATTGTTGACGTCGCCTGTTTTCATAAGCGGCAGGAAGGTCATCGGGTGCAGATAGTCCCCGCTCCAGCCCATGGCGCACAGGTCATAGTTGCCGGCTTGCACATTGGGGTAGTAAATCGCCCATTCCTCATTGGCGATGTTGATCTTGATGTTCAGGTTGGTCTGCAGCATTTCTGCGAGGGCTTCCACAATCTTTTTCACCGAATCACTGGTGTAGTAAGACAGCGTGATTTCCGGGAAGCCTTCGCCGTTGGGGTATCCGGCTTCCGCCAGGACCGCTTTCGCTGCTTCCACATCGGCAGTCGCAGACAGGCCAAAGTTGGAGCGGCCGTCGGCAAAATCCACACCGTTTACAACATAGCCGGGAGCAATAAAGCTGTAGGCCGGCACCGCGGGGATCTGTACCACATCGTCAATGATAGAGGTCCGGTCAACTGCCAGGTTGAAAGCCTTGCGGACCAAGGCATTATCAAAGGGGGCTTTTGCACAGTTGAAGTTGTAGAATACAGTACCATAGGAGGATACGGAGACAATACCGGCATCCTCCGCCTTCAGCCTTGCGTAATCGGAGGAGGGGAAGCTGCGGGCACCGTCGATTTCCCCGGATTCATAGGCCATCAGCGCAGTGGCCATGTCTGTAATGTAGCGGAAGGTGATCTTTTCAAGGCTTACCTTGTCCGCATCATAGTATTCAGGGTTTTTCACCAGCACAACGCTTTCGCCCATGTTCATCTCGCTGATTTTGAACGGGCCGTTGCAGATGTATGTATCGGGGCTGGCCGTCCACTGATCGCCATTTGCTTCAATCGTTGCCTTTTGCACGGGGCTGAAGGTCCACATGGTCAATATATCAATGTAATAAGGCGTGGCGCTTTTCAAGGTCAGCACCAGCGTTTTATCGTCCGGAGCCTTGACGCCCAGTGTTTCCGCGGTGCCGGTGCCGTCGTAGTATTCCTGCGCGCCCGCGATATAGTCGGTGAGCATGCTCAAATACTGCGCCGTGGTTTCCGGTGTAAGTATTCTTTGGAAGGCGTACAGGTAATCCTGGGCAGTTAGCGGGCTGCCGTCTGACCATTTCAGGCCGTCACGCAAGGTGAAGGTGTACACCGTGCCATCCTCACTGATCTCCCAGGAAGCAGCATTGCCTCCAATCAGAGAGCCTGTGGCGGTATCATAGGTGACCAGGCCTTCAAAGCAATTGGCCAGGAAAGGCGAGGCAAAGCTGTTATTGGTCACGCTGGGGTCGATACCGTCAGGCTCGTTGTGCAGCGCGAAGACTATTTCCTGCGCAGGGGAAGCCATCGCTCCTGACAGGGGCAGCGCGGCCAGCATCAAAAGGACAGCCAGCAAGAAAGCAAGTTGTTTCCTCATGTTGATTTCCTCCTATGTAATATATATTGGAACGCCCACGGCGCTTCAATCAATTCAACCATACAAATGGCAGGCTGTGCAATGTCCGGGCCCGACCTCACGCAGCGCAGGCTCTTCCGTTCGGCATTTGTCCATCACATGCGGGCAGCGGGTATGAAAACGGCAGCCCATAGGCGGGTCAATCGGGCTGGGCAGGTCTCCTTCCAGGCTGCTGACGGTTTTCTGCCGCGCCAGTTTGGGATTGGGGATGGGGATGCTCCCCAGCAGCCCCTTGGTATAAGGGTGCAAAGGGTGCCTGTAGATTTCATCCGCCTGGCACAATTCCACCAGCTGGCCCATATACATCACTCCCACCTGATCTGAAACATACCGGACCATGGACAGATCATGGGCGATGAACAGGTATGTAAGCCCCAGCTCCTGCTGGAAGTCCCTGAGCATGTTCACGATTTGTGCCTGGATGGATACATCCAGTGCGCTGATGGGCTCGTCGCAGATTACCAGCTCCGGCTTTAAAATCAACGCCCGTGCAATGCCCACCCGCTGGCGCTGGCCGCCGGAAAACTCATGGGCGTAACGGTTCGCGTGCTCTCTGGTCAGGCCCACCTTTTCCAGCATATCGTTCACCAGTTCATCCGCGTCCCTGCGGCTTTTTGCCTCCAGATGTGCGGTAAGCGGTTCTGAAATCAGGTCTCTTACCGTCATACGGGCATTTAATGATGCGTATGGGTCCTGAAAAATCATCTGCATTTTCCGCCGGATCGGCATCAGCTCTCTTTGTGGAAGGGCGGTAATGTCCTTTCCGTCCAGCAGAATCTGTCCTGCCGTCGGGTCATAAATACGGATGATTGTACGTGCGCAGCTTGATTTACCACAGCCCGACTCGCCCACCAGGCCAAGGGTGGTTCCCTTGGCAACTTCAAAGGACACGCTATCCACCGCATGAACCACTTTATGACTGCTGCCCCGAACAGGAAAGTGCTTGGTCAGCCCGGTTACCTTCAGCATAGTCCCATCACTCATGGATTTACCGCTCCTTTCATCCAAAAAGGATTGTCCTGCCTGGGAGCGTCAGGCATCAACAGCCAGCACATGCTCCGCCTGTGTTCCCCCATATGGGTATAAGGCGGCATTTCTTCCATGCAGATCTGGCGTGCATATGAGCAGCGGGGCGCAAAGGGGCAGCCTTGGGGAGGATGAATCATATCCGGTGGCGAACCGGCAATGGGCTGCAGGCGCCTGGACTTATCCTGATCAATACTGGGGATGCTGGCCAAAAGCCCCTGTGTATATGGGTGCATGGGGTTGTCAAACAGGTCGTCAATGGGTGCCTCCTCCATAATCAGCCCGCCATACATCACGATGACCCTGCTGCACAGTTCCGCAACCACACCCAAATCATGGGTAATAAACAGTATGCTCATGCCGATTTCAGCCTGCAGACGCCGCATCAATTTTAAGATTTGATCCTGGATGGTCACATCCAGCGCGGTTGTGGGCTCATCCGCAATGAGCAGGCTGGGTCGGCAGGCCAAGGCCATGGCAATCATCACCCGCTGGCGCATCCCCCCGGAAAACTCATGGGGAAAACTCTTCAGCCGCTTTTCCGCCTCCGGGATTTTCACCAAGCGAAACAAGTCCAGCACCATCTGCTCCAATTTGGCTTTCGGCATCTTCCGGTCATGGGCCCAAAGCATTTCGGCCACCTGATCCCCTACCGGAATCAACGGGTTCAGGCTGGACATAGGGTCTTGAAAGATCATGGATATCCGGCCGCCTCGAATGGCCCGTATCTGCCGGCGGTTCATGCGAATAAGATTTTTCCCCTCAAACAGGATTTCTCCCTGCATGATTTTTCCGGTGGATGCCATCAAGCGCAGGACGGATAAAAATGTAACACTTTTCCCGGAGCCTGATTCCCCTACAATGCCCACGCTTTCGCCTTTGCCAATGCTCAGGCTTACCCCGCGCACCGCCTGCACTTCACCGCTGCTGGTCAAAAACGAGGTTTTCAGATCTTTTATTTCCAATAGGTTTGCCATATTAACTCCTTATGGCCTTTACTTTTTAAGCTTGGGGTCCAATGCATCCCGTAAACCGTCTCCCACAAAATTAAAGGCAAACATAATCATGCAGATAGCCAGCGCCGGCAAAAACAACTGATAGGGGTTGCTTCTCAGCGCCTCCATGGCATCGTTGCACATGGTGCCAAGGCTGGCCATTGGCGGTGCAATGCCAATGCCGATAAAGCTCATAAAGGCTTCCATAAAAATGGCACTGGGAATGAGCATGGTTACAGTTACGAGAATCGGGCCCATGGCATTTGGAATCAAATGCTTCATCAATATGTACCTTGTGCTGGATCCGATGGTTTTCGCAGCCAGTACGAACTCCTGCTGTTTCAGGCTCAGCACCTGGCCCCGCACCACCCGGGCCATATCCACCCAATACACACTGGACAAGGCAACGATAATGCTGACAAGGCCATTATCCAGCGTCACCTTGATGAGGATGACATAAAGCGTCAAGGGGATGGTGCTGATTATGTCTACCACGCGCATCGCGGCCGCGTCGACACGGGAGCCCAGAAATCCCGCTATCCCACCATATAAAATGCCGATTACCATATTGACCGTAGCGGCAATAAAGGCTACCAGCAGCGATATCCGGGTACCATACATCAATCTTGTTAAAATGTCACGGCCAAGCTGATCCGTACCCAGCAGATACGTCTTGTTCCACACGCTTTTATCCGCCGGAGTCCGCTGCCCATTCGTATTCAGGATCGCCGCGGGTTTTTGAGCGTAATCCAGATACACCTGGGTATCTTCATCCAATTGATAAGAGATGCGGCGGAGCTGGTCGTCATCCTTTACTTTGGTCAATTGCCCAAGCAGCGCGCCATTCCTTCCCACCTCAATAACCTTCATGGCGGGAGTCAGGTAAAGATAATTTCCATTGGGCGCGTCGCATACGCGCAGCACGGGCGGGATATTGGCCAGGCTCAAGGTTTGGCTGGAATAATCATAGGGGGTAAACAAAGGCCCAATCAAAGCGAAGACCAAAAGCAGAAGCACCAGCACAAATCCTGCCAGCGCTGTAGGCTTTTTGCGAAAGCGAAACCATACATCCCCTGCAAAGGTGCGGGACTTCGACCATATTTTTTCCATGCCGTAAGCATTTGCGGGCACTCGTTCCCATTTCAGCACAATCGTTTCCTCCCTTCACTCACTCGAACTTGATTCTCGGGTCGATCATGCAATAAAACAAGTCCACCAAAAAGACCATGCTGATTAAAAATGCCGCGTAAAAAACCGTCATGCCCATAATGGTTGTATAGTCCCGCTGGGTCACGCTGTTTACGAAATAGGAACCCATGCCGGGAATAGCGAAAATCTTCTCGATCACAAAGCTTCCCGTAAGCAGGTTGGCAATTGTAGGCCCCAATACGGTAATGACAGGAATAAGGGCATTTCGCAGCGCATGCTTGACAACCACCCGCACCTCTGTAATTCCCTTGGCCCGGGCTGTTCGGATATAATCCTGCCCCATCACTTCCAAAAGGCTGGAGCGCATCAGCCTTGCAAGAAAGCTGACGGAATACCCGCCCAATGCAATCATGGGCAGTATGTACCCCTTCCAGGAATCTACCCCGAATGTCGGTACCCAGTTTAGTTGAAATGCAAACACATACATAAGGCCCGCAGCAATCACAAAGCTCGGTATGGTTACACCAAGGGTTGCAACCGCCATGAGCAGCATATCCTGCCATCGCCCGTTTTTAAGGGCGGCCAAAATGCCCATGGGGATGCTGCTTAACAGCACAAAGCCAAGGGTTGCAAGGCCCAGCAGCCCCGAATAGGGAAAGCCGTTTTCGATAAAATCATTTACCGTTTTTCCGGTGAATTTGAAACTGGGGCCAAGATCGAAGCGGATCAGGCCCGACAGATAATCAAAAAACTGTACATATAGAGGATCATCCAGTTTATACTTCTTTTCCAGCGCATTAAGAACAGCAGGGGCAACCTGCTTGTCCCTTGTAAACGGACCGCCTGGAACACTATGCATCAATAAAAACGTAATCAGAACAATGAAAAATAATGTAACAATCATCATACCAAGCCGCTTGAGAATATACTTTGTCATGAATAACTCCTTACAGACAGTTTTTCATGTTTCTTTCGTAATGTGATCAGCGTTATGTACCATATTAGAATACACGCTAATATATGGAAATGCAATTCACTTGTGAAAAAAAATCAATAAGTACAAGGAAAATACGAAAAGTTCCAACGGATATGCATAGCATACATGTGGAATGTCATTTCTTTTCCTCATTTTCTTATCATAAATAACAAACGGAATTACTCCAGCTCCCCAGCCGCCTCCTCAGTTCATATCCTGATACCGTTCAATTTGCAGGAATCTTTTACCTTTTCCTCGAATGAACATATCCGGAAATCAGCAAGACAATAAGCCGGACGATAGGCCATATTTTTTTACTGCCATAAGAATGGAAAGGACTGTTGACATGAAGCTTGAGCTTTGTGGAATTGAAAAGCGCTTTGGCGATAAAGAGGTTCTGCGCAGCATCCACCTTTCGGTAGAAAGCGGCCGCCCCATAGGGCTCCTCGGGCGCAACGGTGCAGGAAAAACTACCACTATCCGCATCGTCATGGATGTGTTCCCTGCCGATGGCGGCCAGGTGCTGCTGGACGGAAAGCCCTTCTGCCGGGAAGATTTCCGTATCGGATACCTGCCAGAAGAACGAGGCCTTTACCCAAAGCGCCTGATACTGGACCAATTGGTATATCTGGGCATGCTGCGCGGGCTGAGCGGCGTCAAGGCGCGCAGCGAAGCCAGACATTGGCTGGAGCGCATGTCCCTTTCGGAGTATGCCGGCAAAAAAGTGGATACCCTTTCCAAGGGCAACCAGCAAAAAATACAGCTGGCGGCAGCCATGCTGGGCGATCCTGAGATTGTGATCCTGGACGAGCCTTTTTCCGGTCTGGACCCTGTGAATGCCATTCTGCTGAAAGATATCGTAAAGGAATGTATCGCAGCGGGCAAGGTTGTGCTGTTCTCCAGCCATCAAATGAATTATGTGGAGGAGTTCTGCCAGGACATCGCCATCCTCAACCAGGGCGGTATTGTGCTGGATACCAACATCGCCACGCACAAGCGCAGTTATGACCGCCGCCACATCCTGGTGGATGTGGCTGAAGAAAAAAGTGACCAGGCTTTGGTGTTTCTGCAGGGCCAGGCTGCCCATGTGGAGCTTGTCCAGGGCATGCTGCACGTCCATGTGCAAAGCACGGAGGATGTGCTGCCGCTCTTATCCGCCATGGTGCAAAATGGGATTGCTGTGGAAGGGTACAGGGTGTTTGAACCTTCCCTGAATGATATATTTGTCGAATATACAAGCAAAGCTGTTTGAGGAGGGCAACATGAAGCAATTTTTTTCGGTACTGCGCTTTGAGCTGTCCGGTTTTTTCAAAAACAAAGTATTTATGGGCATGACGCTGGCGTTGGTGATCATTGTTGCCGGTGTATTGACTTATCCCAGGATCAGCGATGCACTGAGCAGCAGGGATCAAGCCGGTTCAGAGATATCTACGGATAACGCAATCAATACGGATGCTCTGCCTCGGCTTGCGCTTGTAAACGCAGGCGGCGTTTTGAAGGAAGATGGACTGGCAGCGTTCTCTTCATCCCTTCTCCAGTATCAAATAGAGATTATGGATACGCAAAGCGATAACCTTCGCGATCAGGTGATGAGCGGGCAATATGACGGCGCCATCGTGCTGTATAATTCCTTGCGGGCCACCTATATAACCCGAAACCTGGGCATGTATGACAGCACCAGCACCTACTTGACTGCCGCGCTTGAAGCTGCATACCGCACGGAAAGCCTTGCAGCGCTGGGCGCATCCAAGCAGGAGATTCCCCTCATTTTGCACCCGCCTGTTTCGGTCGCGGTGGAAACATTGGGCGTCAGCCAAATGGAAACCTTCTTTTATACCTATGTATTGATATTCGCGCTGTATATGGCCATCCTCATCTATGGCCAGCTTGTTGCCACAGCGGTGGCCACCGAAAAGGGGTCCCGTACGATGGAGCTGCTGGTTACTTCGGCCCGGCCCAACAGCCTTATGTTCGGAAAAGTTATCGGCTCAGGGCTTGCTGGACTTATGCAGATGATGGCCATTTTCGGCTCAGCCGTACTATTTTACTACCTGAACGCCTCCTCCTGGGCGGGCAATGAAATCATCGCCTCCATTTTCGGCATGCCGCTGCCCATTGTCGGCTACACGCTATTGTTTTTCGTACTGGGGTATTTCATCTATGCATTCCTGTTTGGTGCTATGGGCTCCCTCGCATCCCGCACCGAGGATGTGAACACCATGGTCCTGCCCATCACATTTGCTTTCATTGCCGCCTTCATCGTGGTGATGACCTCCATGGCTTCCGGCAACATCGACAATGCTTTGATGGTATTTTGTTCCTACTTCCCTTTAACTTCCCCCATGGCCATGTTTGTGCGCATCGCCATGTCCAGTCCCGCGTGGTACGAAATTGTCCTGTCTGTGTCACTGCTTATCGCAACCACAGTGGGCATCGGTATGCTTTCCGCGCGCATTTACAGAATCGGCGTTTTAATGTATGGCAAGCCGCCTAAACTTTCAGAACTCTGGCGCATACTGCGCGCCGAACGCAAACTGCAGGCATAGGGCAGGCTGCTTCCCTAAGTCCGGTTTTTCCGCTATCAAATGGGTGATTTGAATACCAAAAACGGCGTGAGGGTAAATATCCCCCACGCCGCTTATTATATTGTCCCCGATTCCGGCAAGTCACTTTTCCGTGTGTATTGTATCCGTAGCAGGAGTCGCTGTGGACGCTCGTACAATCAATTCCGGCAGCGTGGTATACGCCTGCACCTGCAAATTGGGCTTGCGGATTTTATCCAGTATCCACTGCCCAGCTTGTTTGCCCATGTCAAACACATTGATGTCAACCACCGTTAACATAGGCTCGGTAATTGTGGAAAAGGGGAAGCTGTCAAAAGTCATTACAGCCATCTGCCCCGGTACCGCAATATTCTTTTCCTGCAGGGCCTGCATACAGCCCAGAGCTATATAGTTGTTGGCGCAAATAATGGCCTGGGGTGGATTTACTCCTTTGAGCAGCAGCTTTGTCATGCGCTGCCCATCCGAAAAAGTCGAATCTCCCTGTTTCACATGATTGGGGGGAAAGGGAATATGGATTTCCTCCAAAGCGGTGCGCACGCCCCGAAGCCTGTTCCAGGAAATCATATCATCAGGCTTGCCCCCGATAAAGGCGATGCTGCGATAGCCCTGATCGATCAAATGGCGGGCGGCAATTTCCCCCGAAAGATAATTGTTCGTGTCAATCCAGCATAACTGGCTTTCAAAGTTCGGCTGACCGATCAAAATATGGGGCATACCGCATTTTGTCACCAGGGCAGCCAGCTTTTTGGTTACAACAGAGGCATGTAGAATGATTCCGTCCGCGCTTTTTCGGGCCACTGCCTGTTCTACAAAACTGCAGGCTTCCTTTTCCGAAACTCCTTTCAAGCACAGGCTATACCCCTTTTGATCCAGCGCCCACTGAGCCCCCAGCATGATCTCAAACACATGGGGGTTGACAAAGGCAATGTCCCGCTCCGGCTTCATCAGGAAAAATACCGTATGGGTGGCCTGCCTGGCAAAGCTTTGTGCCCGGACGTTGGGCTGGTATTGCAGTTCCTTCACCACCCGCCGGACACGAAGGCTGGTAGCCTGGGAGATCGTGGAGGAACCACTGAGCACCTTGGAGACCGTCGCAGTAGAGGTCCCGGCAGCCTTGGCCACATCCTTGATGGTTACCGCCATGCCACCGCCTCCTTATCCCCTGCCCCTTTTATCATCACAAATCCGTATTCCGCAAGGCATCCATCCCGGTATCCTTCCTGCCACAGTACCTGTTCGCTGTTCTTGATCGCATAGGCCGCCCGCCGGTGTTGGTTGTTCAGTGCGATTGTGATTGACTCTTCGGGCAAACTCCGCTTATACACATACAAGCCGCTGCCCTTGTCCGCCATAACAGTCTCAAAAGCCCCCCGACGCAAGGCAAGCTCCTGATGGCGCAGGCGAATGGCCTGCCTGTAAAAGTCCCTCAACGCACTGGGCTTGTCACTCCAATCCATGGCCTGACGGTATTCCGCTTCCTTCACCCCGGAAAGCCCCTTTTCGTCCCCATAGAAAACGGAGGGCATGCCTGGAAATGTCATCTGAAAGAGAACAGCAAGCCGGTAAGCTTTCTCGTCCTCGCATAGAGATAGAAAGCGGCTCACATCGTGGCTGTCCAACAGATTCAACTGGCTGTACAGCATGGGCAGGCAGTAGCGCATGCGCATATGGGTAACCCGAAAATCAAAAGCGGCGGCGTCCAGCGTTCCCTTTCTAAAAAATCCGGCGCAGTGCTTTCGAAAATCGTAGTTCATGGTGGAATCAAATTGACTTCCGTCCAGCCAATGCTGAGCACTTTCCCAAATCTCCCCAATGAGCAGGCTGTCAGGCTTGGCCGCCCGGGCTGCGCTTTTAAAGGCCCGCCAGAATCCGACATTTACCTCATCGGCCACATCCAGCCGCCATCCGTCCATGTTGTATTCCATAAGCCAGTGTTGGCATACATTGCAAAAATACCTGATGACTTCAGGGTTTTCCGTGTTCAATTTGGGCATATGCCGCTCGTACCCAAAGCACGCGTAGGAAGGAATCTCTTCCCATACGGCGGGAACCTTCACCGGAAAGGTTATTTCATAAAACCAATCCTTGTAAGGGGATGCCTCCCCGTTTTTCACTACATCCTCGAAAGCAAAAAAGTGCCATCCCGCATGGTTGAATACCCCGTCAATAATAACCCGGATACCTTTTTCATGGTATTCCTTTACCAAGGCGCGGAATTCCGCATCCGTCCCCAAACAGGGATCTACATGAAAATAATCCAGCGTGTCATACTTGTGGTATTCCCCCGCCGCAAAGATGGGGTTCATATAGATGCAGTTGATGCCAAGATCGCAGAGATAATCCACGTTCGCCCGAATACCATGAAGTGTGCCGCCCAGCTTGCCTTTACAGGGGAATCCGTTAAACTCCGTTTTGACGGCCTGCCCGGAAAGGAACCGGTGTCCCGAGGCAAAGCTGTCGGGAAAAATATGATAGACTACGGCATCCTTGGCCCATTCGGGAACATGAATGCGGTCTGCCCGATGGTTAAAGGGAAGCTGATAATATTCCGAGCGGTCCTCTGGCAGCGCCTGTGACGGAAAATCGGCGTGGTAATAGCACTGCTCCTTCCCGTCATCCAGATAAAAGGAGTAGCATACCCTCACATAAGGGCACTGGAAAAGCACTTCATAATAATCGAACCATTCATCTCGGGCCGCCCGCCTCATGGGTACAGGCGTCATAGGCACCGGGTTTTGCCTGCTGGCCCGATCTCCATAAAAAAGAGTGCAGGAAACCAAATCATCCCTTCCGGCCCGCAGGCGGATGAAAATATGCTCTTCGTCTACCCCATACGCATCCTGTGACATGGGGGTATGACAGACGGCTGCTAAATTCATATGCGTTTCTCCCAAATCAAAATGGGTTTATCCCTTCACGCCGCCTACCGTAAGGCCGGCGTTCATATGCCGCTGCACCAGGAAGAAGATGATTAGAATCGGCATGGAAATCACAAGGGATGCCGCCGCAAACACAGGCCAGCTTCCGCTCATTTCCGTAGCTTGAAGGGAATAGAGGCCCGCTGCAAGGGTATATTCCTGCCCGCCCGTCATGAATGTAATGGCAAAAATGTACTCATTCCATACATAAATCAATATCATGACGGCTGTTACGACAATAGAAGGTTTCGCCAAGGGCAGCACGATTTTGGTAACAACCTGTGCCGCAGCGCAGCCGTCCATTTTGGCCGCTTCCTCAATTTCCACTGGAATGGTGTCAAAATAGCCCTTCATATTCCAAAGGCCAAAAACGGCCATGGTCCCTGTATAGATGATAATCAGCCCCAGCTTGCTGTTGATAAGCCCCAAAGGGCTGAGAAGCTTATATAGGGCAAACATGGACAAGATCGACGGGAAGGAATATAACATAAGCAAAATCTGCAAAATGGCTCTGCGCCCCGGAAACCGGCGCCGGGAAAAGGCATAGGCCGCCGGAATGGCAGCGCTCAAGGACAGGCACACGGTGCTCAGTGCCAGAATGGTGCTGTTGGCAAACCACAAGAGGACAGGCTCACGGGTAAAAACCGCCTCATAATTGCGCAGCGTTAAAGCCTTGGGCAGGAAAGAAAAGTCGGAACCCAGGAGGCTGTTCTGGGCGTTTAGGGAAACGGAAAAAGCGTACAAAATCGGAATCATGGATATCAAGCAAAGGCATATAAACAAAAGGTTCAGCGCTGTCAGCCCGAAAAAGCTTCGCATGCCCCGGAGTGTCAATCTCTTTTTCATCATGCATCCTCCTTGACCCGAAACCGGGCCGCCATGGAAAACAGGATCAGCATGACAAAAATGAGAATGGAAATGGCGGAACTATACCCATAGTTGTTGGTGATAAAGGCATTTTCGTAGGCATAGGTCAGTATTGTGTGGATATTTGCGCCGGTTTTCCCGCCCGCCTGCTGGGTAAGCAGATAGATCACGTCAAACTGCTTGAAGGTGGTAAACACCGTGATAACCACCGCCGGGCCTATGATCGGGCGAATGGCAGGAAGCGTAATATAGGCGGTTCTTTGCGTCCAATTCGCCCCGTCCAATATGGCGCTTTCATAAAAGCTCTTGTCGATGCTCTTCAGCGCACTGTCCATGATCATAATCATAAAGGGCAGCGCCAGCCAAAGGTTGACCGCGAGGCAGCTTATAAACGCCACAAGGTCGCTGCTGAGCCAGCGGACAGGCTCCAAGCCCCACTTCACCAGCCATTGGTTCAAAAGGCCGAACTGGGAGTTGAACATGCCGGTTTTCCATAGCAAAATGGATACATACCCCGGCATGGCCCAAGGAAACATCAAAATGGTCTTATATAACGCCTTGAGCCGCAATTTAGGGATATTGAGCAAGCTTGCCAGCACAAAGGCAATCACCAATTGAAGCACCATATTAATGGCCGTCCATAGGATGGTTAACCCAATCGCCGAAAGGAATCCCGAATCAAAAACGAACAGCGCCCTTTGATAATTGGCAAACCCGATCAAGGAAAAATCAAACCAGTGGTAGACATTCATATTGGTAAGGGATATATACCCAGTATACAAAATGGGGAATACCACAATGAGCAGGATCAACATTAGGGAAGGGCCCGACACCAAATAGGATGTAAGAATCCCCCGCCGTTTGCTTGCTTGCATCGCTTCCGCTCCTTTCCGGCGCCGGTCAGCGCATGGCCGCAATGAGTTCCAAAGCCTTTTTCTGGGCCGCTTCGGCGCTTGACTGAATCTCTTTGCCGCTCATATTGATATCGGCGAGAAGGTTTCCTGCCACAGTCCACATCACGTCCATTTCAGGCGCATTGGGCATAGGTACAGCATTTTGCGCCGTTTCCCGCATAGCAGTCACCATATCATCACCGGCAATTGCAGGATCGTCGTAACACAGGTCATTGGCAGGGGCGCAGCCGCTGGCCTTGGCAAGCGCAATGCCGATTTCCGGCTTGGCAAGCACGTTAAGCACCTTGACAATCGCGTCTTTTTTACTTTGGGCCGCCACTTTCAGTACATGCACCCCCTGCACACCGGAATAAGGTGCAAGGGGAAGGCCGGTCTCATCCACCAGGGGCATGGGTGCAATGCCAAGATCCATCCCCGCCTCCCTGACAGTGGGCACAAGCCAAGGGCCACCAATGGTTGAATGGGCTTTCCCTTCCTTCAGCAGCGTATTCACGGTGGCGTATTCGCTTTCCCCCGGCATAAGCTTTACAAATTTCAAATGATATTCAAGGGCTTGAACCGTCTGTGGCTGATTCAAACCCGGCTGGGCCGCATCATCCAAAAGATAGCCGCCAAAGGCATGAATCCAGCCCGCGCTATAGTATGCAGTGCTGTGCTGCTCAACAAAGCCGTAGTGGCCCCCTTTAGTCTTTTTTTCCATATAGGCGTAAAGCTCCTCCGTAGTTTTGGGAACCTCCGCATCCTTCATATAGCGCCGGTTGTACATGAACAGCAGGGTTTCAAAATACAGGGGCAGTTGATACATGGTTCCCTTGTAGGAGGCTGCTTTCACGGTCATAGGCAAAAGGGAACCCAGCTGTTCCTTTGACAAAAAGTCCGTAATCGGAGCCAGAATGCCCATCTCCGCGTAGACGCCGATTTTGTCATGGGCGAAAAAGTACATATCCGGCGCGGCCTTGGGATCGTTGCCTACCATTTTCAGTGCTTCCGTCAGACCGCTTTTCTTTTCCAGAACCACCCGAATATCAGGAGCCAGCTGTTCCAATTCCTTCAGCAGTGCGGCGGCCACCTGTTCCTCCTTGTCATGCCAGATGGTGATGGTGGCCGGCCCCGCCTTTTCCGCCGGCTGCTGTCCGCAAGAAGTCAGCAGCACAACAAATATGCATACCGCCATCAGAAACACAAATTTTCGTTTCATAGGCAAACCCTCCCCTGTCGGATTGGCTGTAAGGAAAAAGGCAGGCAGGCGCAGAAACTGCCCCCACCTGCCCACAGCAATACATTTCAGGCACGCTTATTGTGCAGGCGCTTCATACAAAAGCTCAAAGGTTTCGCTGCCGGATACCGTCAGCCACAAATCCTTTCCCGCTTCTACGGAGATATCTTTTGTCTGCACCTTGCCGCCGTTTCCGTTAACGATAACGGAGTTGATCCAGCCGGGAACGGTAAGCTTCAGCCAGCCGTTCTCCCCTTCTTCCAATGCCTGCCCAGGCCAGGCCTTAAAGGCATTGGTGCCGTCGGGAGCCGACCATGCCCACAGGCACGGACCTTCCCAGTCTGTCGGAGCCTTCACCCATACGGTGACATCCGCTGCCTTGGGGGCATCGGGGTTTTCATACAGGTAATCGTAAGCGGCGTCAGCCCCCACGGTGATCCACAAATCGGCAGGATCAATTTCAATGTCGGCAGTCTGTACGCTGCCGGCCTTGCCATTGATAATGATGGAGTTTACCCAGATGGGGGCCTTTGCGGTATACCAGCCGTCAGCCCCAGCCTTCATGGCTTTGCCCGGCCAGGCTTCAAAGGCGTTTTTGCCATCAGGTGCAGACCATGCCCATAGGCAAGGATTTTCCCAATCTGCCGGGACCTTTGCGGAAATCGTGAACTTCTCCACATAGGCAGGGGCTTCACCTGTGGTTTTCGCGTCGTAGGATATTTCCACGGCAGCAGGATCGGTCACAGTAA
>JAEVYX010000131.1 GCA_023392515.1 Bacillota bacterium
GACAACAGCAGGGTGTAGCCCAGGCCGCTGACAAACAGATTGCCATAGCGGGACAGCACCTTTAAGGTATTGGCGGCCATACTTTCAAACAATGGGCAAGACCTCCTGTGTGAGCTTGGCACCATGCACGGCGTCGTAATCTTCCACCGCTTTGATTGCGGCGCGCACCATGGCAGGGGTGATAGGGTAGGGAAGGTGCGCCATGTCCGGCTGACCCACGATTTCCTCACAGTAATGGTCAAAATCGGGGGCTTCTGGGTTAATCCCCATGGCTGCAAGGCTTAAAGGCACGCGAAGCCGGGCGAGAAAATTGTAAACCCGCTCCATTTCATCCAGCTGCCCATCCAGCACAAGCTGCACCAGAACACCGTAAGCGACGACGTCTCCATGCAGGCAGCGGCGAATTGCGGGATGGGATTCCAGCGCGTAGTACAGGGAATGGGCCAGCGCGCCGTTGTAAGCATCTTTCACCAGGATGGATACAAGCCCGGTGCTTACAATGATGGACAGGATTGCCTCACGCAGTTCGGGGCTGTCAATCCCACTTTCACAATCCGCCAGGGCTTTGACACCCAGGCGCACGAGCGGCTCATAACAGGTCTTGCCGATGGCCAGCCCCATGGCGTCGGCATGGGATACGGTATTGTTTTTGGCGGAAAACGTGCTTTCCACATGCTTGGCAATGCTGTCCCCCATGCCGGCCCGCAGGTATGAAAATGGAGCCTTGGCAATAATGCCTGTGTGAATAAAGGCGTGGGCCGGGGGGCTTGAGAGGAAAAGAAACCGGTCAAAGATGCCATCCTCCCGGTACATAACCGACAGGGCCGTCACGGAAGCGCAGGTGGCGGCGATGGTGGGCAGCGTCACAACCGGCAGGTTTAAGAGATGGCCGCAGGCCTTGGCGGTATCCAAAGCCCTTCCGCCGCCCATGCCCGCGATTACCTCCGCGCCCACAGCTTTTGCTTTTGAGGCGAGGGCCTGGGCAGCCTGAAAGGTGCAATCCTCCCCGTAAAGGATGACTCCGGCCAGCTCCAGGGATGACCCTTCCATGGCATCTTCCAGCGCTTTCCGGCCGGCCTGCAGGGCCTTTTCACCCCCGGCAAGCAAAACGCGCCGTCCCAGGGGCTGAACGGCCTTCACAAAAGCCTGGTATGCTTGAGGGCCGATGGTATAGGCGGGCAGGCGGATGCTTTGCGTGTTTTCCACCCTTACACCTCCGAAAGTTTTTTCAGGCGGAGCAGGGCTTCATCCAGCGTGGCTTTTTCCCTGGCAAAGTGCAGCCGAATCAGATGGTTTACCGGTTCCCTGAAGAAGCTAGAGCCCGGAACGGCGGCCACGCCGATGTTGCGTATCATCCATTCGCAGAACTGAAGATCCGAAAAACCCTGAAATGCTTCGTGACGAAGAAACCGGGAAATGTCCACCATCACAAAGTAGGAGCCCTGGGGATTGGTATGGGTCAGGCCGATATCGTCAAGACCCTGCAAAAAGTGGTTTCTTTTGTCTGTGTACAATTGCTTTAATCCCTGGTAATACTCCGGGCCAAAGTTCAGCCCGGCCACGGCTGCGGCCTGCAGGGGCGCGGCAGCCCCCACTGTAAGAAAATCGTGGACCTTCTTGGCGCTTTCAATCACCGCTTCGGGGCCGATGAGGTATCCCAGCCGCCAGCCGGTGATGGAATAGGTTTTTGACAGGGAGCTGCAGGAGATGCAGCGGTCGTAAAGCCCCGGCAGGGAAGCCGCATAGGTATGCTGCCAAGGATCAAAGACGATGTGCTCATATACCTCGTCGGTAATGAGGAAAGCGTCGTACTTCTCGCAAAGGCTTCCGATGAAGGTTAGCTCCTCTCTTGAAAACACCTTGCCTGTGGGATTGGAAGGATTGCACACGATGATGGCCTTGGGATGCTGGCGGAAGGCCGCTTCCAACACTTCCGGGTCGAAATGAAAATCCGGGGGAACCAAGGGCACAAAGATGGGCTCTGCCCCAGAGAGGATGGCATCCGCCCCGTAGTTTTCATAAAAAGGTGAAAATACGATGGCCTTATCCCCCGGGTTGCACACGGTCATCATGGCGCACATCATGGCTTCGGTACCGCCGCAGGTTACTACGATCTCCCGCTCCGGGTCAATCTCCCGGCCAATGGCTGCACTCTGCTTTTTGGCCAGTGCTTCCCTGAAATCCTGTGCACCAAAGGTAATGGAGTATTGGTGCGGCCCTTCCATGGCAGCCTTTGCCAGCGCATCGGTAATCGGCTTGGGCGGGTCGAAATCGGGAAACCCCTGGGATAGGTTGATGGCGTTCCATTCATCGCTGATACGGGTCATCCGGCGGATGACAGAATCTGTAAAGGTGGCTACCCGTCGGCTTAGCTGCGGCATAGGAAAGGCTCCTTTAATACATATAATTTAAGAATATACAATAGAACATTTATTAGTATACCACAGCCAACCCTTTCTGTATAGAATTTGCAAACTGTTTTTTCGTGGAACTGCAAAAGAAAACCAGGTGATTTTCAAGCAGTGTCCAGAGTCTGAAAAAATGTATAAAATTACATAAAAGTGTATTGACATTTACTTTGGCCTGATATACAATGAGGCACATCCACCAAATAAAGGAGGGTTCCCTTCATGAAAAAGCTGCTCTGCTCAGTGATGGCCCTGGTCATGCTGTTTGCTTTCACCACTGCTGTAGCCGAAAAGGCTCCCGCAAACCGCCTTGAAAAAATCCTTGCCGAAGGCAAACTGACTGTTGCCACCTCCCCTGACTACGCCCCTTATGAATTTCTGGACAAGGATGGAAATCCTGTGGGCTCCGATATGACCCTTGCCGCATACATTGCCGAAAAGCTCGGCGTGGAGCTGGTGATTGAGGCCATGGACTTTGACACAGCGCTGGCTGCCATCAGCACAGGCAAGGTGGATATGGCCATCGCCGGCCTGGTGCCTAAGGAAGAGCGCAAGGAAATGATGGATTTTACCGACCTGTACTACGATGACGGCAATCAAGTGATTCTAATCCTGAAAGAGAATGCTGAATCCCTGAAAACCCTTGCCGATTTTTCCGGCAAGACTGTTGCGGCCCAGAACGGCACGCTGCAAAAGGAACTGGTTGAAACCCAGCTCCCCGATGCAAAATTGGAGTTGATCACCAAGATTCCCGATGCCATCATGATGGTCATGACCAAAAAGGTTGATGGCCTGGCGCTGGCAAACGTGGTTGCCAGCCAGTACATTGCCAACTATCCCGATTTGACCGTTTGCGAAACTGCCTTCGAATATAAATCATTGGGCGTTGTGGCGGCTGTGGTCAAGGGAGAAACGGAACTGCAGGAAGCGGTTAACGCCATTGTCAAGGAAGTTGTGGATGAAAAGCTGTATTTCCAATGGATGGATGAAGCTGTTCAGCTTAGCAACAGCATGAATCAGTAATAAAAAGGAAATATTGAAATACAGCTTGCTGCCGTATCCTAAAGGGGTGCGGCAGCAAGCTTTTCAAGCATGTAAAGGGGGAGTATGCCAATGAAAACGGCAATCAAGGCTGCGGTAATCGGCGCCGGGCATGTAGGAAGCCACGTGGCGGGCGAATTGATCCGCCAGGGGCTGTGCCGGGAACTGGTGCTGGTTGATACCGACCGGGAAAAGGCAAAGGGCCATGCGGCAGATTTGATGGATACGGTTGCATATCTATCCCATCACGTGAATGTATATGCGGGATGGTATGACCAGGTTGGGGACGCGGACATCGTGGTGATGTGCGCCGCCATTGCTTATTTCACAGATCAGGACAGGCTGAATGAATTAAAGCCGACATTGGAAGTGGCGGATGATGTGATAAAGGGCCTGAAAGGCTGCGGCTTTTCGGGAATTATTGTATCCATCTCGAACCCTTGCGATATTGTGGCGCAATATCTCCAGGCAAAAACCGGCCTGACCGTGATTGGCACGGGCACCGCCCTGGATTCTGCCAGGTTCAGGGTTAGGCTTTCCCGGGCGCTGAACATTGCCGCACCCAGCATACAGGGATATTGCATGGGGGAGCATGGAGACAGCCAGGTGCCCATGCTCAGTACGGTAACGGCAGGCGGTCTATCTTTTTCCCAGCTCCGGGATATGTATCCCCAGGTGGATTTTAATCAAATATGCCTAGATACGGTTACGGCCGGATGGGATATTGTACAGGGCAAAGGGAATACGGAATTCGGTATCGCTGCTGCTGCCGCAAGGCTGATCCGTGCGATTTTGTATGATGAGCAGGCTATCCTGCCGTGTTCCGTACTGCTAAGCGGCACCTATGAAGCCCCCCGCATTTATGCCAGCGTGCCCTGCATTGTTGGAAAGGAAGGCGCAGTACCCCTTGGAGAACTGCCCCTCACACATGAAGAGAGGCAGGCCCTCTCCCAAAGCTTTCAGGTACTTTTGAGCCACCTGCCGGCAGCATTGAGGGAAGAGAAATAACAGGAGGGACTGTCCGGCCAATTGCGCATTGCCTATTAGACATGTGTATGCAAATCCTTGGAAAGAGGACTTTTGCGCTTATCCTGTTATCATAAAATGCCACTTACGGAATGCGTCTCCACCTTGACGTAATGATGCCAGTTTGTTATACTATTATCATTCCTTATATAGGAATAACAGGTTTGGAAAATCATATTAGGAGGAAGAACGCATGAACAAGGTCCTTTCCATGCTCCTTGCGGCCATGCTGCTTGTCCTGCCGGTTTTTGCCGCAGCGTCAGGCACCGTTACGGCAGAGGGAACGTATACTGATGGTGTTTACACTGCCAAAGCCGATGGTTACCTGGGCCCCCTTACTGTAGAAGTCACCATTGAAGGTGGAAAGATCAAGGATATCAAACTTCTGGAAACCGCCGATACGGAAGCGATTTACAAGACGGCTGTGGATAGCGTTATCCCCGCCATCATTGCGGCCAACACCGTAACCGGTGTGGATGCCCAGTCCGGCGCCACTTTTTCTTCCAACGGCATTCTGGTAGCTGTAACCAATGCGCTGGCCCAGGCGGGCGCTACGGTGACCCTGCCCGAAGAAAAAGCTGAGGAAGCCGAAGAAGCAGAACCCTCCGCTGTAGAAGCCGGCACGGTATACATGGGCTTCGGCTCCGTGCCCAACTTCCGCAAAGGCCCCGGCACTGACAGCAAGGATGTGCAGGTCTACTCCCTCAACGTCACCATGGCCTCCGTGCTGTTTGACGAAGAAGGCCGCATACTGGATATGAATGTGGATATCTACGAAGTCAGCACGCCTAACTATGATGGCGCCAGCATGCCCCACTTCTCCGGCTGGCCGGGCAAGGAAGGCTACAACGTAACCGACCATGAAACCGAGCAGGTAACCGGCGTTTCTGAAAATACGGATGATTCCATTGCTGCGGAAGTCAACGGCTGGCAGACCAAACGGGAACGCGGCGTGGATTACGGCATGAACGCCCAGAACGAATGGTATCAGCAGATGAATGCCTATGAGCAGATGTTCGTTGGCTGGACGGTGGAAGAAATTCAGACCTGGTTTGCAAAGTACACCTCCGCCCGCAATGGCCGGCCCATTAAGCTCAACTCCGAAAATGAGGACGATATCAAGGCGCTGGCTGAGATGACAGAAGAAGACAAGGCCATCCTGACCGATGTAACCTCCAGTGCCACCATGAGCTTGTCCGATTCCCATGGCGACATCCTGGGCGCTATCGTGAAGGCTTATGAAAACCGCCAGCCCGCCTTGTCTGTAGGCGCGGCCCAATAATTCAAAGATCATATTACCTACGAAGGGCGGCATAGCGCGAAAGCTATGCCGCCCTTTTCGTGTGTTGAGTTTACCTTGGCATGCTGCCCTTCAGCCAGCCTTGGGCTTCCCAATGGATTTTATCATAAGGGTTCCAGGCATTTTTGCGCATCATTCCCCGCATGAGAAGAAACATGATTTTTTGAAAAAGCGGCATTGGCAGGTGATCCATATTTTGCATAGTTGCAGCAACCCGATTTGCCAGTTTGGCGGCTTTTTTCTCCATGTGCGCCCTTTTCTTGTCGGGAATTTCCGCCCACTTGGTGGCGGCCACGGCTTTTTGAAATTTGAATATACGCCTCACACCCCAGAATTTCAGACTGTTGTGCATCGTTTTGGCGGTATGGTTCAGCCCGGCCCCGGCGGTGGTGGTAACGACGAGCCCCATTTTGTGAAACATCCGGGGATTGGGGCGGTGGCTGATCCATTGGTAGCACAGGTGGTCCAAAAGTGCTTTCATTTGGCCGGTTACATCCAGCCCATAAACAGGAGAGGAAAGAATGATCAGATCCGCTTCCAGCAGCGCCTTGGCGATAGGCTGCAAGCTGTCCGCGTGGGGGCAGGTATCCTCCCCTTTGAAAAAGCAGGAAAAGCAGCCGGTGCAGAAGTGGGGCATATCCTTTGGCAGAAAAAACTCTGTCACCTCTACAGGGCCATGGGTCTGCAGCTGTTTAAGAAACATATCGGTGGCATGCCATGTGCATCCTTTGCGGAGATTGCCATAAACTGCGGTAACTTTCATAAATGCTCTTCCCTTTCCATCATTTCGTGGGCGGATGCGCGAAGATTGCTTGAGGTGTCATGCTTTGCGTAAGTCTTGTTAAAGTGGCGGATATGGCGCAAAAAGAGTTCCTTTGCTTCCTTAACGCCTTCCTCGGTGTTGTCATATTTATACGAAATCAAAAAAACCGGGGAAAAGAAAGCCAGTGCCATCGCGTAAGGGTCCGCATCGATGAATAAGCCTGCCTTGATCATGGACGAAAACAGGAGTGACTGGTACATCAGCGCGTCGTCAAAGGAAAGCTTCCGGTAAAGCTGTGCGATGCTGTCGGACCGGTACTGTTCCAAGGTCAGCATTTTTCGCAGCTTTACGCTGATTTCATCGGTGAAATAGAAATCGAAAATACGCTCGGCCAAGGCACAGAATTCATCATCTGTCATGTACCGGTACATTTCCACCGCTGCCTCATCCACCAAAAACTCTCCGCTGTCATCGGTCAATTGGACCTGCTGAAAAAACATGTTTGCCCGGGAACTGTTTTCGGCCAGAATGGCATCGAAAATGGCCTGCTTGCTTTGAAAATGGTTATAGAGCGAGCTTTCCTTCATGTGAACCGCCCTGGCAATGTCCCGCACGGATACGGCACTAAATCCGCTTACGGAAAACAGGCTCAGCGCTTCTTTCAGGATCAGCTCTCTCGTGTTTTCTCTTCTTGGCAAAGTGCAGCCTCCTATTCCTTGCTCCTGCAAGCCGCGGCTCTGGGGGATGGACTTGAGCCGGACCCTTGCTGTGAGGGGTGAAATCAACTGCCTGCGTAAAACGAACAGTTGTTAGCATTATAATAGCTAACGATCGTTCGTTTGTCAAGAGGATGGTGAAAGAAATTTTAAATTTGTCTCAAACAAAAAAAACCGGCGTTAGCCGGGGGCAGCGTGTCGAAAAAGTGGCTACGCCGCTTTTTCGAGTCTGCACCCTTCACCTGTGAGCCATGCTCACGGCCGGTGAAGGGTGGCTTTGGATTTACAGTCGGAGGGGTCGCCCCTCCGACACCTCCCAGAGGTTTTTTGACAGTCTGAGCAACAGGGAAAGCCCTTGCTGCTTTTTTCGTTTCATGGATTGCTTGCAGTTTTGTAATTATATCCCGTTATAGGTGTTACAAAATCAATACATTCCCAAATCCCAGAGCCTTGGCTTCGTCCGCATAGCCTTTCATCACAAGCTCCTCCGGTGCAGACATGCTTTGCAGCCGTCCCCGAACGCCATAACGGCGGAAGCGAATAAGTTTCAGCGGCAGCGCGGCTATGCTCCTGCAGCCCAGGGTATCCCGGATACCCTGCAAAACGACCTCTGCATCCACCTCCCCCGGCAGGCAGACGATGCGCACTTCAAAGAGTTTTCCATTGT
>JAEVYX010000134.1 GCA_023392515.1 Bacillota bacterium
CTTGTGCTTTTCGGGGCCAATCCCTTTCTGGCAAACAGGTATACGTTGGCCCTGTTGACGCAATTGACGATACCGGTGATGGGATCGGAGCTGCCTTGGTTGGCCAGGCAGATGGAGTCGATGCCGCCTATCACGGCAAAGGCATCCCCGCTCACCACCGCCGTTACATGGGCCCCGCCGGTGGCCTGAACCACTTCCACTTCCAGCCCCTCCTGCGCAAAGTACCCTTCCTGGATGGCTACATACAGCGGCAGATAACCAATGAGGTGCCCCGGTTCGGAAATAACCAGCTTCCTCATCCCTTCCGCCCCCGCCGCGGTGCAGGCGGCACAAACCAGCATAGCGGCCATGACGCATGTAAGGACTGCTTTCAAGAAACCCTTTTTCATGCAAAACTCCTCCTTCTTTCAACTATGGATAACGATTGTCAATTGTTTTGACAACCATTTTTCCAGCAACACAACTCCCCAGTACATGAGGATGGACAGGATGGACAGCACCACTACGCCCACCCATACAAGCTTGATATCAAAGGTGGTTCCGGCGTAAATGATCATCCGCCCCACCCCACGGCTGGAGGCGATAAACTCCCCTACGATGGCTCCCGCCAGAGCCAGGGCGATATTCACCCTGAGGCTGGAGATAATCCAGGGCATGGACCAGGGAATGACCACCTTTGAAAACACCTGCATGCGGCTGGCGCCCAGGGAATACATCAGCGTTTCCATGGCCGGGTCCACACTTTTGACCCCGCTGAAGGCCGACAGGGCGGATACCACCACCGTCATGGAAAAAGCCAATACCACCTTGGAGGAAAACCCTATGCCAAACAAAATGACCAATACCGGGGCCAGTGCCAGCTTCGGCAGCGCATTGAGCACGATCAGGTACGGCTCGCTGATGTCCGCATAGGTCCTGGACCACCAGAAGGACAGCCCAAGGAGTGAGCCTGTCACCGTGCCCAGCACAAACCCCAGCAACGTGGCACCTGATGTGTAAATAATGTCGGAAATCAAATTGCCTTGGGTTGCCTTTTGCCAGGCTGTCTTTACAATAATGCTGGGACTGCTCCAGTAAAAGGTATCCATCCACCCCATATGCGTGGCCAATTCCCAGCCGGCAAACAATAAGATACAAAGAGCCAGCCGGCCTATGCGGACCTTCCTGCGGTGCATTTTGAGAATTTCCGCATCATCCACCACCGGCGCCATTTCCTTATCCCGGTCGTCCTGTGCCACGCCGGGCAGGTCCTTGCTCCAATCCGTCACGTTCCCGCACTCCTTCCTGCGTTTTACGCCGGTATCTCCTGGCTTGTCACAAGCATATCAAGCAAGCGGTGCTTCAGTTCCATAAACGTTGGGCAAGTCATGGATTCCGGTGTTCTGGGCCGGGGCAGATTTACGGTAATTTTTGCTTTGATATATCCCGGCCTTTGGGAAAAGACAAAAATATCGTCCGAAAGATAGATGGCCTCATCAATATCATGGGTTACGAAAAGCACGGTCTTTCCAAAGTCCTGCCACAGGGTCATCAGCCAGGTCTGCATCATCAGCCTTGTCTGGGCATCCAGCGCGCCAAAAGGCTCATCCAGTAGCATCACATCCCGGTCGTACAGCAATGTGCGCAAAAGGGCTGCCCTTTGCCGCATGCCGCCGGACAATTCATGGGGGTAATGCTTGTCAAAGCCCTTCAATCCATACTTTTCAATGAGTGGCATCGCTTTTTTTACTGCCTGGTCCCGGGGAATCCGCCGGATCTCCATGCCCAGTATGACATTATCCAAAACAGTGCGCCAGGGCAGCAGCATATCCTTTTGTAGCATGTAACCCACATAGCCGGGTTTATCCGCAATGCTCTCCCCGTCCACCAAAACCTCTCCTGTGGTGGGAGTCATCAGCCCCGCGATAATATTGAACAGGGTGGACTTGCCGCAGCCGCTTGGACCGATAATACTCACAAACCTTCCTTCTTCTATGGAAAAGCTGGTATCCCGCATGGCCAGCACTTCTTTCCCATCCCGCCGGAAAATTTTTGAGACGTTTGAAACAATAATTTTGCTTGGGGTACCCATATAAAAGCCACATCCTTTCCATCTTCCGGCGCGAGCTCTCCGGTAAGAAAAAACCATCTTAATCGCTTCGCATCACCCATGGCGAAGGTTAAAATGGTTTCCCTTGTACATAAAGAAATCGCCCATTCAGGCCCGGATAGGGGCTGCCCGCCGGAAACCAAACGTTCGATTTGTCGGCTCTTCTTAAGTGAAGCTCCGCCGCCTCAATCGTGGTATACACTCACGTCCCGATCCAGGACTACCACGGTACCGGATAATTCGGTCACTGCGTCATAATCCTTGAATAGCGTGAGAATATGCAATTGCAGCTGCTCTTTGAGCGCCTTCGCCAGCAGTTGCTTAAAAGTTTCGGTTAGGAGACAATCCATTTGCCGGATGATTTCAGCATGGGACTCACTGAGCTGCCTCAGGATAGGCGTCCTGGTATTGGAAGACAGTATGAGGATTTTGTTCCCCACAAAGTCCACGTGCTGCTGGCGCACCCCCACACTAAAAACCTGCTTGTTGATGGCATTGTAAATGCGCAGGATTTCTTGCTTGAGTTCTCCGGCTGTAAACATGCATTTCACCCCATTTCCCGGCTTTGCACACCTCCCGAATCCAGCCTTGCTGGTCCTATGCATGATAGTAAAGACTATGCCGCCCATAAGCATCCGGGAACCGAAAACGGCTGCTTTGCAAAAAGTTTGCAAAAGTGCGCAATAAAGCCATGATAACCTGAAATTTTACAGGATCAGCCGTTATTTGCCATACTGTGGCCGTTTTGATATACTGTTTCAAATACATACAAAGAAGGGCTATCCATGGACAATTTCACCGCATCGGCGCAAGTGGTGCTTCCTCTTCTCTTTATGATGTTGGTCGGGATGGGCCTTCGCCGGTGCGGTCTGGGCGATCCGGCACTGTTCAAGCGCTTGGATGCCATCATCTTCCGGGCTTTTATGCCGCTATTATTGTTTTATAACATCTATACGGTAGATTTGTCCTCGTCTTTCAACCCCTGGCTGATGGGCTTTGCTGTATTATCCCTGATCGCACTATTCGCATTGTCCATGGTGCTTGTTCCGCTGGCAGAAAAGGACAACAAAAAGCGGGCCTCCCTGATTCAGGCCATTGTGCGGGGCAATTTTATCATCTTTGGCGTTTCGGTTTCCGCGTCTTTGTACGGCCCTGAAAACACCGGCGTTGTCGCACTGCTGGGCAGCCTGGTCGTGCCGATGATCAATGCCCTTTCGGTTATTATTTTGGAATATTTCCGCCAAGGCCAGGTGAATGCCCGCCAAATGGCCTGGAACATACTGAAAAACCCGCTGGTCGTTGGGGGTATTCTGGGTATTGCCTTTCTATTGACCGGTGTCCGTCTGCCCTCAACCGTACTGAATACGGTGAAGGATCTGTCCAATGTCACGACGCCCCTGGCGCTTGTGTCCCTGGGCGGGTCTCTTATGATATCCGATGTGAAAGCCAACAAGCGCCCGCTTCTTCTGGGGCTCATCAGCCGCCTCGTGCTGGTTCCCGCCCTGTTCTTGCCCCTTTCGATTCTTTTGGGTTTTCGGGGCCAGGACCTGACCGCCCTCATGGTCATGTTTGCGGCACCTACTGCCGTTTCCAGTTATCCCATGGCCCAGCAGATGGACGCGGACGGCCCCCTGGCAGGGCAGATGGTGGCTTTCACCACCATCCTGTCTATTCTGACCATCTTCCTGATTGTGTTTGTGCTGAAGGAACTCAACTTCCTGTAATGTTCAACACGCCCTTAAAATCACATGGTTTTCATATAGCGGTTCGAAAAAAAGATCATAAAGGCAAGCCGCAGCAGCATAAAGCCGGTAAGCAGCAAAATGTGGAGTAAATCCCCGCCCAATACGCCTTCCAGCATAATCCACAGAATGAGTGTATAGGTGGTGTACCGTTCTGTCATTGCGCCTGCCTTTTCCCGAATCATCACATTTCTTTCATCGTTCACCGCAATGTCCTTTTGCTTTTTCACCTCTGCCGAATTCAAAACTTTTGAGAATGTGCCAAAAAACCAGCCTGATCCCAGAACCAAAACCGCTGCGCCTATACCATAACAGGCGCCGGCGGCTTTCTTTTGCTCCTCTCCCGGAAATACAAAGATTGCGGCCAATAAGAGGGCCAGGCCTGCCAAAGCCAAAAGAAGATACAATGCACGTTTCGCTTTCATAAAGATTCCTCCTCATAGATAAAGATTTCCTCAACCGTAAGGCCAAAGTAGCGCGCGATTTTAATCGCCAGCAGGATAGAGGGATTATACCGCCCGTTTTCCAGGGAGCTGATGGTCTGCCGGGATACCTTCAGCGCATCCGCCAGGGCCTCTTGCGGAATACCCCGCTGCTTTCGCAGTGCTTCCAGATTATTTTTCAAAAGCCTCGCTCCTTTTTCGTTTTGTAAAGCATGCTTTACATCCATTGTATTCCTGTTCTGCGGAAATGTCAAGCCCACTTTACATATTGTTCATAAAAATGCTGTCCGCAAGGGACAGCACAAAAATGTCTATGAGGATGCTCAGTTACTTTTTATACCAGCCGCAAAGAAGGCACGGCATTAAGGGAAAGACCTGCCATTTCCCCTTTCAACAACCTGAAGTAGGCGGCGCTGGCGATCATAGCCCCATTGTCGGTGCATAGGTTCAGCCGGGGCATATACAGGGGAATGCCCTGGGCATCACAAGCCTCCTGCATCATGCGGCGCAAAAGCTTATTGGCGGATACGCCCCCCGCCAAAGCCAGGGCGGGAGCATGCTTTTCCCTGGCCGCCAGCATTGCCTTTTCCACCAGGGAGGAAACTACCGCATACCGGAAGCTGGCTGCCATATCCGCCTTGGGAAGGGTTTCCCCCCGCTGCTCCCTTTTATGGGCTTCATTGATAAACGCCGTCTTAAGCCCCGAAAAGCTGTAATCATACCGGCCTTCAGGATTGGGCCTGGGCAGCTGCACCGCATGGGGATTGCCTTCCTCCGCCAGCTGGTCCAGCTTCGGGCCGCCGGGATAGGGAAGATCCAGCACTCTGGCCGCCTTGTCAAAGGCTTCCCCCGCCGCGTCATCCTGGGTTTGCCCCAAAAGACGGTATACCCCGTAATCCTCCACCTGCAAAAGATGGCTGTGCCCGCCGCTGACCACCAGACACAAAAAAGGAGGCTGCAATGTTGGGTGGGTCAAATAATTTGCGCTCATATGGCCCTCGATATGGTTTACCGCCAAAAGGGGAAGATTGGCCGCATAGGCCAGGCCCTTCATGCAGCTGACCCCGGTGAGAAGTGCTCCCACCAACCCCGGTCCATAAGTCACCGCCAGGGCATCCACGTCCTTTAGGGTCATGCCAGCCTCCCGCAAGGCCTGATCCACCACCCGGTCACAGGCTTCCACATGGGCCCGGCTGGCGATTTCCGGCACCACCCCGCCATACAGGGCATGGAGGTCGATTTGGGAAAACACCACATTGCTGATGATACGCCGCCCATTTTCCACGATTGATGCTGCTGTCTCATCGCAGGAGGTTTCCAAAGCAAGTATGCGAACAGAGGACTTGTTTTTCAGGGAGGCTGCTTTCTCCCGGCACAGGGCTTCATAGGTCATGTTACTGTATCCTTCTTTTCAAGTACAGAAATGCGCTCAAAGCAAGCAAAGCCATGATTCCCAGCCACCATAAACCAATTTGGGCGGCATAGGAGATAAAAAACGAAAGCGGCATCAATTGCAAAAGCAGATCCGTATGGGGGTTTAAAAGCCATAATTCATTGGTGAAAGCCACCTGGTGAAAAGCCCGAAACAGGCTGTCAAAATCAAATACCGCCCATAAGCCGACTGCTGCCATTATCGCAAACAGGGCAAGACTTGTCTTAAGAAACATCCGGGCAAAGCACGGCGCAAGGCTGCGTTTCCAAGCAAAAACAACAAGCAGACTTATAAGAACTGCCGCCCCGCACAAGGCCAGTACCCTAAAGGCAAGCTGTATCAGGCTCCGGACATCCCGCATGTGCTGCAGCTCATGCTCCTGAAAGGCATCCCGCATCTCGCCGTGAACGGAAATGGCAAGCTGCATGCTGTCCGCCCTTCCACTAAGATACGACACGATGACCCGGGCCAATACCGGATGATCCTTTGCCTCCACCCCGGTTACAGCCGGGTCAACATAGGTATCAAACTTTGATGCCATCAGCCCGTCATTCAGGGTGAGCGCCAGCAAAACACTGCACAAAAGCGCTGTCATCAGCGCCACAGAAAAGCACACACCCCAAAAATGTTTAAAGAATTTCCTCATCCTTTTTATCCTAAAATGAAGTTTTTAAAGGGGTATGGGGGGACTTTTTTCAAAAAGTCCCCCCATCGTACCCTACTGCATCTTCAAATACGCGGTCACAAACCCTTCCAGGTTGCCATTCATCACATCATCGATATTGCCGGATTCAAACCCTGTACGATGATCTTTCGCCATGGTATAGGGCTGGAAGACATAGCTGCGGATTTGGCTTCCCCATTCGATCTTTTTCATTTCGCCTTTGATATCCGCCATTTTTTCTTCCTTTTCCCGCTCATACAGTTCCAACAGCTTGCTGCGCAGCATTTTCAAGCACATTTCCTTGTTTTGCACCTGACTGCGCTCGTTTTGGCATTGGACCACCGTGTTGGTGGGAATATGGGTCATACGCACTGCGGAGTCGGTTCTGTTTACGTGCTGGCCGCCTGCGCCGCTGGCCCGGTAGGTATCAATGCGCACTTCCTCCATGTTAATATGAAATGCAGCCTCGTTTTCCAGCATGGGGGCTACGTCCAAAGAAGCGAAGGAGGTATGCCGCCGGGCATTGCTGTCAAAGGGGCTGATGCGCACCAGGCGGTGCACGCCCTTTTCACCCCGGAGATATCCGTAAACGTTATCCCCGTCCACCTCAAAGGTTACGCTTTTGATACCCGCTTCATCGCCGTCCAATAAATCCAGCACCTTCACCTTAAAGCCCATAATCTCGCAGTAGCGGGTATACATGCGGTAGAGCATCTGTGTCCAGTCCTGGGCTTCGGTGCCGCCGGCCCCGGCGTGGAGGGACAGGATGGCGTTGCAGGTATCGTATTCACCCCGCATAAGGGTTTCCAATTCCAGCGCGTCCGCGTCTTTTTTCAATGCCGCAATTTCCTGCCCGGCTTCCTGCACCATGTCCTCGTCGTTTTCTTCCTGGGCCAGCTCCATCATTACGTCGATATCATCAGCTTGCTGCTGAAGCCTGGCATAATGGGCTAGCCTGGCCTTCAGGCCGGATAACCGCTGGTTCACCTTGGTGGAACGCTCCAGGTCATTCCAGAAATCGGGAGCGTTCATTTCTTCCTCTAACTCGCCTACTTCTTCCTTCATATGGGCGATGTTAAAGTGCATCACCTGCCTGCATAATGCTTTCCCGGATCCTGATCAGGTCCTGCCGGAATTGATCCAGCTCAATCATGCCATCACATCCTTGTATGTTTCAAATGGGGAATATCAAATGAACAAAAATCGCCTGTGAGACTGCCAAGAAGTTTATTTACATGGCTAATCTTCCTTGCCGCAGCAATGCTTGAATTTTTTCCCGCTGCCGCAGGGGCAGGGGCCGTTGCGGCTGATGTTTGCGTTGGGGTCGATCTTCTGCCTGGGCGCGCTTCCGCCGGACAGATTTTGTGCGACAGGCGCAGCCACAGCCCTTCGTTCAGGCGCGCGCTGCACCCGTGCCTGGTAGAGCCTGGTCAGCGTATCCTCCCTAATCAGACGCACCATTTCGTCGAACATCTCAAAGCTTTCAAACTTGTACTCGGTTACGGGGTCCTTCTGGCCGTAAGCCCGAAGCCCTATACCGTCCCGCAGCCGGTCCATGGCATCGATGTGGTCCATCCAGCGGGCATCCACCGCGGACAGAAGCACCACCCGCTCAAACTCCCGCATGTCAATACCCATCTCGGACAGCATTTTTTCCCGTTCCTCGTAGAAGACCTTTGCTTCCCGGTTCAGGAATTCGCGGAACTCTTCAGGCTCCCAATTTTCAATTTTCGCTTTGTTCGCGGCTATGGTTCCTTTTTTCAGGCAGAGCTTTTCGAGGTATTCTGTTACGCTTTCCAAATCCCAGTCTAGGGCGCTGTCCCCGGCGCAATGGCGGGCCACCACCGACTCAATGAGATCCCCCACCATCTTCTGCACAAAGTCGCGCATGTTGTCGCCATGAAGCACCTGACGGCGCTGGCCGTAAATGACCTCGCGCTGCTGGTTCATTACATCGTCATACTGCAGCACGTGGCGGCGGATATCAAAGTTCCGGCCCTCAATGCGCTTTTGCGCGCTCTCAATTTGGCGGGTAAGCATTCCAGCCTCCATGGGCTGGTCGTCCTCCATGCCCAGGCGTTCCACCAGGGGCTGGATACGCTCGGAGCCGAACAGGCGCATGACATCGTCTTCCAGGGAGATGAAAAACTGGGTGGAGCCAGGGTCACCCTGACGGCCGGCCCGGCCCCGAAGCTGGTTGTCGATGCGTCGGCTTTCGTGGCGCTCTGTACCGACAATATGCAGCCCGCCCACCTGTAAAACCCGCTCATGCTCCGCATCTGTCGTCTTTTTGAACTGCTGGTGCAATTCCTGATACCGCTGCCTTGCATCCAACACTTCCTGGGGCACATTTTCATTGTGCCCGGTTGCTTCCTCAATCAATTCCGGCGGGTATTCCTCCTGGCGCATCTGCCTCCGGGCAAGAAAGTCCGGGTTGCCGCCAAGCAGGATGTCCGTACCACGTCCGGCCATGTTGGTGGCGATGGTCATCGCGCCAAAATGTCCGGCCTGGGCTACGATTTCAGCTTCTTTTTGGTGGTGCTTGGCATTGAGGACCTCATGGGTGACGCCCCGCAATTCCAGCATGCGGCTGAGCATTTCGCTGGTTTCCACAGATACGGTACCCACCAGAACCGGCTGGCCCGTCTTGTGCCGGGCTACAATTTCCTCTACCACCGCCTGGAACTTGGCCTTCTTTGTTTTATAGACCAGGTCGTTCAGGTCTTTGCGGATCATTTCCTTGTTGGTGGGGATCTGCACGACGTCCAGGCTATAAATGCTCTGGAATTCAGGTTCTTCCGTCTTGGCCGTACCCGTCATACCGGACAGCTTTTGATACATGCGGAAGTAGTTTTGGAAGGTGATGGTGGCCAGGGTTTTGCTCTCCCGTTCCACCTTCACATGCTCCTTGGCCTCAATCGCCTGATGAAGCCCGTCGGAGTACCGGCGGCCTACCATGAGCCGGCCGGTGAATTCATCCACGATGACCACTTCGCCGTTTTGCACCACATAGTCCACATCCCGCTTCATGAGGGTGTGGGCCTTCAGGGCCTGCAGCACATGGTGGTTCAAGTCGGTATTCTCCACATCGGACAAATTGTCCACGGAGAAGGCCTGCTCGGTTTTCCGGGTCCCCTCCTCGGTCAGGGTCACGGCCTTCTGCTTTTCATCGATTGTGTAATCCGCCTCGTTGCGAAGCCTTATCACAAAGCGGTCGGCCTTTTCATACATGTCGGTGGACTTGTCCCCCTGGCCGGAAATGATGAGGGGCGTTCTGGCCTCGTCAATCAGGATGGAGTCTACCTCATCCACAATGGCAAAAGGATGGCCTCTTTGTACCATATCCTTTTGGTAGATGACCATGTTGTCTCTCAGGTAATCAAACCCCAGTTCATTATTGGTGCCATAGGTGATATCACAGGCATAGGCAGCCCGCCGCTCCTCATTGCTCAGATCATGAACGATCAGCCCCACCGTCAGCCCCAGAAACCGATGAATTTTCCCCATCCACTCGCTGTCGCGTTTGGCCAGGTAGTCGTTGACGGTCACAATATGGACGCCGTTTCCGGCCAGCGCGTTTAAATACGCGGGGAGGGTCGCAACCAGCGTCTTACCTTCACCGGTCTTCATTTCCGCAATGCGGCCCTGATGCAAAACAATGCCGCCCAATAGCTGCACCCGGTAATGGCGCATGCCCACGGTGCGGTCCGCCGCTTCCCGGACGGCGGCAAAAGCTTCGGGAAGGATGTCATCTAGTGTGGCCCCCTGGGAAAGCCTTTGCTTGAATTCGGCGGTTTTCCCCTGCAGCTCCTCGTCGGTAAGTTTCTTATATGTTCCTTCCAAAGCATCGATAGCGTCTACTTGCTTGGACAGCCTGCGAATGGCCGTCTCGTTGCTGCCGCCCAATATTTTCTTAAAAAACTCCAGCATTGTTTTCTCCTTTGCATGCGCCAGTTTGCACATGCTACAGATTATTATATCATGGGAAAAGCTTACGAATCAAGCAAACAATTGGTGTAAGAACCGATCTATGCAGGAAACGGGGCGGGAAGGACACCTCTTGAAAAAGGAATCCTCCCCGCCCCATGCCTAAATAGGCATGAAAAGGAATGTAAAAAGTCAGGACGCCGGGGGCAGCCACCAGCTGTACCGCTCCCGGGGATACAGGCTGCGTACCAGGCGGGCAATGGCCTGCAGTTCCTCCTCGGACTGGAACGACTGGTATTTCGTATACAGCACCTTCAGCGCGGAAAGGCTCTGCTGGCGCAGAGAAAAATCCTTGATCAGCTCATAGTTTACCGAATAGGGGGACAGGGATTCAAAAAGCACGCCCAGTACATCATCGGTTATCCAGACAAAGTCTCCGGTGCGGATGCGCACATCCTCTCCACGATCCAAAATTACCTGCATCGTGCCGCCGGTCAGGCGGCGGATGGTCATGAACAGAAAGCTGTCCAGCCTTTTGAGCAGCTGAAACAGATCTTCCCGGTACGGAGCATAGCTGCGCAGCACATCGGCCGTCTGGTGCGCCAGGGGAGTGCTTTCCAGCATGTATGCGCCCACCCACGGACGCAGCGCCTGCGCCACATCCTGGGTTTTGATGACCGCCGCCATGTAGCCTCCCCTTCCTCCGCCAGAATACCCTTCCTTTCTACACGAAGGGTTGGAAATCCTTGCCTTTTGGAGAACGAAATACAAATTTCCTGTTTCTTTTTTGTTTCAAAAAATTTCCATATTGTATATATATTTATATTCGTGTGATTATATTCATTTTCCGCGTACGGTAATTCCATGTCTTGTGGTGTCACACGCGCCTTGCTACCATCCCTAGGCGAAAAGTTATCAACAGCCCAAGAAAGCTATGCAGCCACAGACTTGTGCATAACCCTTGAAAATCCAAGAGAAATTTGGTATCATAGGAAAACAGCCGGTGACAAGTCCGGTTATCCACAGAAAGTTTTCCACAGCACACGGGTGATTTTCGCCCGTGCGAATTTTTTCGCTTTTTACGGAATCATCAATTGCGTATACATGTTTGCATATTTTTTATATCTTGGGGAGGCAGCGGATGAACGCCACGGAGTTATGGGAGAAAGCATGCCGCTTGATGCGGGAAGAAATGAACGAAGTGTCCTATAAAACCTGGATCGCCAGCTCCCTCAAGCCGCTCGAGCTGGAGGGGGACTGCCTCTACGTTGAAGTGGTCACCGATTATATGAAGCAAATGATCGTCAGCCGTTATGCGGTTTTGATTGCCAATGCGATAAGCCAGGCGGCCGGTCATGCCATCTCAGTGGAAATCATCACACCCCAGGAATCCAGTGCCCGCAAAAACGCCAAAGCTGCGCCTGCTCTCCAGGGGTCCACGGTTTCACTGAATCCGAAATATACTTTTGACACCTTTGTGGTGGGCAATGGCAACCGTTTTGCTCACGCCGCTTCCCTGGCGGTAGCCGAAGCCCCGGCGGAAGCGTACAATCCCCTGTTTATTTATGGCGGTGTGGGCTTGGGAAAAACACATCTCATGCATGCCATCGGCCATTATGTGCAGCAGCAGTACCCCAGCCTGCAGCTTATGTACATCACCAGCGAAAATTTCACCAACGAGCTGATCGCATCCATTCAAAATAATAAAAATGCGGAATTCCGCCGCCGTTTTCGCAATGTGGATATCCTCATGGTGGACGATATCCAGTTCATTGCCGGACGGGACAGCACCCAGGAGGAGTTTTTCCATACTTTCAATGCTTTGCACACAGCCGGAAAGCAAATTATCATGACCAGCGATAAACCCCCAAAGGACATAGCCCGGCTGGAAGAGCGGCTGTGCAGCCGTTTTGAGTGGGGGCTGATTGCCGATATTCAGCGCCCGGATATTGAAACAAGAATCGCCATTTTGCGCAAGAAGGCAGAGCGGGAACACATTGCCGTCACCGACGGCGTATTGGAGCTGATTGCCCAGCGCATCGACTCCAACATCCGGGAATTGGAAGGTTCCCTTACCCGTCTGGTGGCTTTCTCCTCTCTGACCGGCCGCCCCATAGACCCGTCCCTTACGGAGGAGGCGCTGCGGGAGGTGTTTGCCCAGCGGGAGCCCAAGCGCGTAACCTGCGAATTGATTCAGGAAACGGTTGCCTCTTACTACAGCGTTTCCGTGGATGACCTGAAAAGCGCCAGACGGAACCGGGAGGTTACAGTGCCCCGGCAGGTTGCCATGTATCTCACCCGGGAGATGGTAGGCTTGTCCCTGCCCCGCATCGGCGAAAGCTTTGGCGGCCGGGATCATACCACCGTCATGCACAGCTGTGAGAAGATACAAGAGGTCCTTCGTGATAATCCCGGATTTTTCTCCCAAATGGAAGATATCCGTAAAATTCTAAAAGACGGAAAGCAATAAAATCCCCATCGAGGCAAAAATATACAAAGGAGGGACCGCCATGTCCTGTTACCAGGAGATGCGCCTGGAAAACGGCCTGCAGCTTTCCTCTTATTGCATGCATCATTTGCACGCTTTGGAAATCAGCGTTTACTTCCGGGGCGGATCGTTGTATGAAAGCCGGGGAAATCAAGGGGTTTCTCACCTTTTGGAGCATTTGTGCTTTCGAAATCTAAACGGCGTCCCCCAGGCTCAGCTTTACCAGAAGCTGGATGATATAGGAGCCGTACTAAAGGGCGCCACCTATACGGAAGCGGTGGTTTTTCGCCTGAAGGTAGCCCCCCGCTTTTTTGACGAGGCATTTCAGCTGTTCTGCCAATTGTTTGCCCCCGGCACCTGGACGCCGGAGGAAATCGCGGCGGAAAAAGAAGTGGTCCTGCGCCAGATTGAAAATGAAGACCAGGATTTCTGGGCGGATACCAGCCGCCAATTCTGGAAAACTAAAGCAGGTGCATTCCCCATTATGGGAACGAAGGACAGCGTTCGCAATCTTTCTTCCGCTACCATCCATCAATGGAAGAAGAAAACCTTCCGGCCGCAGAATGCCTGCGTCGTCATGACGGGAAACTTTTCCCAGGGTATGCTGCAAAAGGCAGCCGAAGTGCTTGCCGAATTCAAGGGGCCTGACCTGCCCGCTTTTGAGCAACCCACACCGTTACAATTTTGCATGCGGGATGAAAGCTGTGATGTCCTTTCCAACATCACCTATGACCAGGCACAGGTGCATATTTCCTTTGACCTGAATGATGACCTTGTGTTTCCTCTGTGCGCCGATGTGCTGAATAACCTCACCGGGGAAGGGGTAAGCTCCGCGCTGTTCATGGAACTCCGGGAACGGCGGGCCCTTACCGATGAAATCTCCTCCACCATCGAGGAGGTCGGGTGCTTTCGCAGGATGACCATCACCTACCTGGTTGCACATGATAAGCTGCTGGAAAGCCTGGAAGCCGTGTTTTCCATCCTCGCAGGCCTTCGGCGGCATATCAGCCTTCGCCAAATGGAAAGAACCCATGTCTTTTTTACGGACAACCTCCAGTTTCTGCTGGATGAGACAGATACACTGAATGAAATGCTGGGCTGGGGCTTTTTGTCCGGCAATAGCGAGGAATGCGATTTGGACGTGCGGGCGCACATGTATGAGGACATGAATGAAGAAGATGTGCTGGACGCGGCGCAGGCCATCTTCCGGCCGGAAAATCTGTGCATCAGCATTGCAAAAAACCCGAGCCATATAAAGGCTCAGGTCTTGCGGGAAACGCTGAAAAAGTGCCGCGAAATGCTGCTATAAAAAAAGATAATTGAAAGGGCTCTTATCGCCTATGCCCGGCGGTCATAAGCCAGGCGGAACACCTTTTCCACATCCTCCCGGTGCAGGGGACGGAAGTTCCCCAGTTCATCCGGGCGGTGATAGGCCACAGAGGCCGCCAATTCCGGGATGTCCTCCCAGGGAACATTCAGTTCCTTCAGGGTTGTGGGCATCCCGATTTTTTGAAAGAATGCTTCGCACGCATCAATACCCAAGGAGGCCGTTCGGGCAGGGTTTGAAAAATCCATATCGATCCCCCACACCCGGTGGGCCAATTGAGCAAAGAGCATCACGTCATGAGCCATCTGGTAGCGCATCCAAGCCGGGAATACAACCGCCAGCCCTGCGCCGTGAGCCACGTCATATTTGGCAGAAAGTTCATGCTCCATGCCGTGGGCGCCCCAGTCGGCAACACGGCCGTTGCCGCAGGTATCGTTATGCGCCAGAGTGCCGGCCCACATCAATTGGGCATGGGCATCATAATCCATTGGGTTTTCAAGGGCAATGGGTATCGCCCGGATCACCGATGACAAGACGGCCTCACACAGCCTGTCGGTAAGGTCGTTCCCTTTCTCATTGGTAAAGTACCGTTCCAGCACATGGGCCATCATATCCACAGCCCCGCTGGCCTTTTGGTAAGGGGGTAGGGAATAGGTATACTCCGGATTCATCACCGAAAATTTGGGGCGGAACAGGTCGCTGCGGTGCCCGCGCTTGAGCATTCCTTCCACTTTGGTGATGACGGAACTGGAGGAGCCCTCGCTGCCCGCGGCGGCAATGGTCAATACACAGCCTATCGGCAGGGCCTTTTCCACCGCGGCTTTCTTTTCGTAAAAATCCCAGAAATCCCCGTCATACAAGGCTCCGGCCGCAATCGCTTTGGCGGTATCAATCACGCTTCCGCCGCCTACGGCCAGCAGAAAATCTGCCCTCTCACGCCGGACCAGAGCAATTCCTTCATACACAAGGTCGCTGCGGGGATTGGGTTTCACACCGCCAAGGCACGCATAACTGATGCCCGCTGCCAAAAGCGATTTTTCCACTTTATCCATCAGGCCGCTTTTTATGGCACTGCCGCCTCCATAAACAATCAGGGCTTTGCTACCGCCATATTTTTTCACCAGCAATCCGGTGTTCAATTCTGTTTCGCGGCCGAATACAAACTCGGTAGGGCTCATAAACGAAAAGTTGACCATTTCTGTACCTCCCAGTGCGTTTTCATTATTGTATCATTCGTTTCGCATACCCGCAAGGCCTTACGCCTTTGGGGTGCGGCAACCATTCCCATGCGTTTGAATGAAATAAACCGCCGCTATCTTTCGTCTCTTAACTGTAGGCAAACCAAACATGAACAGACTGTAACTTTTTCGATTATCCCGCGATTTGCTTGCAGTCTCATGCCGTGTGTGCCATAATGGAATCAATCAACCGGTGACCTGCGCCGGATACACAGAAAGGAACAAGTGATCCATGAAACAGTCTACTCGTTTTTTTGCGCTGTGCCTGGCGCTGGTCATGTGCACGTCCATGATGATGGCAGGCGCTCTGGGTGAAGCAACCGTTGCCGCAACTGGTGCCCCGGCCGAAGCTACGGCCACCCAGGACCCCGGTTCTCCCGATGACATACTGGCTACGGTAAACGGCATCCCCGTTTTGCGTTCCGACATGCAAACAGTTTACGACAGCATTGCAGCGGAATACGCCGGCTATGGCTATGACATTACAGGCATGGAAGCCGAAGTTCAGCAGCAGGCTCTGGAATCCGCGGTTCAAATGGCCGTTTGGAACCAGAAAGTGAAAGAATTGGGCTTTGATGTTTTTACCGAAGAAGAACTGGCCGGCCTTCAGGCAAAAGCGGACGAAAACTGGAATTATATTTTGGATGAAAATACTTCTTACTTCCTTACCACCCCTTCTGAAAACCCCACTGAAGAAGAATTGACCCAGGCAAAAGCAGCCGTTGAAGCCTATCTCAAGCAAATGGGCTACACCAAGGATTCCTTGCTTGACAGCCTGAAGAACCAGGAATCCCAGGAGAAGGTAGCCGCTTTCCTTTTGAAGGATGCTCCCGCTATCACCGATGAAGATGTGAAAGCGGAATACGACACCAAAGTGGCCGCTGATAAAGAATCTTTTGGCAGCGACGTAGGTTACTATGAATATATGACTCAGTATTCCGGTCAGACTGCCTGGTATATTCCGGAGGGCATGCGCGGTATCACCCACATTCTCCTGGCTGTAGACAGCGCGCTTTTGGATAAGTATGTCGCGCTTCAGGCGCAGTTGGAAGAGCAAAACGATAAAGCGGAAGCCGATACCGAACCGACAGAGGACCCGGCTGTAACCCCCGATCCCGCCGCTACTGCCACAGCTGAGCCAACCGCTACCCCCGTCCCGGTAACCCAGGAAGACCTGGAAGCGGCCAAGGCTGAAATCCTTGCCTCCGTACAGGCGACCATCGACGAAATCCAGAAAAAGCTGGATGCCGGTGAATCCTTCGCCTCTCTGGTGGAAGCCTACGGCACAGACCCAGGCATGAAGGAAGAACCTGCTAAGTCCTCGGGCTATAGCGTACATCTGGATTCTCAGCTTTATGACCCTGCGTTTGTGGCCGGTGCCTTCGCCCCTGAAATGCAAAAAATTGGCGACATTGGCAAGCCGATTGTTTCAAGCTTTGGTGTCCACATCCTGTGCTACCAGTCTGATGTTCCCGGCGGCGCTGTGGAACTGACGGATGAGCTTAAGGCCAGCCTGCTGGAAGAGATGACCACCACGCAAAAGAGCGATGCGATCAGCAGCGCCTTCAGCGATTGGATGAATGCAGCCACCGTGGTCTACACCAACGCGCCGGCTCCCACCGCTGCCCAATAACAGCGGGAGTTTTTACAGCATATCCGCCGCCCGCATCCGGAGCAGCCTCCGGGAGCGGGCGGCTTGTTTCTGTAAAGTCGCTATGTTACAATACCTGCAAAGACGTTATTAGGAGAAAACAACGATGCAAAAAGTTCTTGCGATCCTGCTAAGCCTTCTCATGCTGCTGCCTTTTTCTGCCCTTGGGGAACAAACGCATACCGTTGTTACCTCTTTTTACCCGATTTACATTTTTGCCCGTAATCTGACTCAGGGTATTGATGCGATTCAGGTGCAAAACTTGGCCGCACCGGATACCGGCTGCCTGCACGACTATCAATTGCTGACAGGCGATATGCGCACCCTGCAGGGAGCGCGGGTGCTTCTCATCAATGGTGCCGGTATGGAAAGCTATTTGGATACAGTGTTCAATCAGTTTCCCAGCCTTCCCATTGTGGATGCCTCCCAGGGGATTGAGCTGCTTGATGCCCAGGGCGAACCGGCTGAGCATCATCTGGAGGAAGCAGCCGAGGGGCATAATCATGAGCATGAAGAAAACGCACACATCTGGCTGAACGCAAGGAACGCCATGGTCATGGTTGAAAACCTTCAAAAGGGCCTGTCCGCCGTTTTCCCCGAATATCAGAATCTCATTGCGGAAAACGCGCAAAATTACCTTGCCAGGCTGTCTGCCCTGGATGCTGAATTGACGTCAGGCCTTCAGCATCTGCCCCATAAGGACATCATCACCTTTCATGAAGCCTTCCCTTACTTTGCTAATGCTTATGGGCTGCATGTGGCTGCCGTGGTAACCCATGAGCCGGGAGAGGCGCTAAGCCCCGCGGAGCTGGCAGCCCTGGTGACAACCGTGAAGAATCTTGGCAATCCACCGCTGTTTACCGAGCCCCAGTATCCCGATCTTGCTGCCAAAACACTTGCCGCAGAGACAGGCGCTTGCCTTTATTCCCTGGACCCTTTGGTGACCGGCCCCATGGAGGATGGCGTACTCACCGCCTATGAAGATGGCATGCGCAAAAATATGCAGGTGCTGATCACCGCATTAAGCAAGTAGGCCTTTAATTCCGACATCCCCGGGCTAACGCCGGGGTCAGACTTTCAAAAAACCTCTGGGAGGTGTCGGAGGGGGGACCCCTCCGACTGTAAATCCGAAGCCAGCGACATGTGCGGTGGCTTCGGAAGCCTTGCGCAGCAAGGTTTCCTTACACCCTTCACCGGCCGTGAGCATGGCTCACAGGTGAAGGGTGCAGACTCGAAAAAGCGGCGTAGCCACTTTTTCGACACGCTGATGCGCTGCGAGTGTTCGCGGGGCATCTTGTTTCATATCCGACTTGCTAACAGCTTGGCATCTTTACTCCTGCGCTGACAGTACGGGATCATCCATGCACCCTATAAACAGCGGTATACCGGAAGCCAAGTCTACAACCGCGTATACAAAGGGGGTGTCAAGGATCAGTTCCACAGGATCCTCCGCAGGCATAGCAGCGCCTTCCAGCATATCAATAATGGTTGCCGCCGCGGCTTCCGTGCCTTCCTCGTTCACCCCGATCCGAACCTTTTGAAGCACCCTGGACAGGTAGATATTTCCGCGGGTGCTTTTCCCCATCCCGCTAAAATCAGCCAGAACCGGGTCAAACGCCTGCCCAAGGCCTATCGCCGCCAGCGCGTCGTTCATCGTCATTTTATAATCCAGCGTAAATTTCGGCATCGACAGTCTCACATCGGTATACTGCGCATTTGCGATATATTGGTTCAGCAAGTCTGCCGTCAATGCTCCGGCCAGCTCCTGTGCGCTTTTCTCATCTGTGGCGCGCAGCGCAACAAACCCCGTTTTTCCATCATCATAAGGCAAAAGAATGCCTTCCACGCCATCCCCGCTGATGTAATCGCGGCTGCTGTGCCAATCGCTCATGAACGGCACAGTAACGTTGCTGCCGTCCTCCCGGGTAAACGCCCGCTCATGGGTGTCATTTGCCTCAAAGGGATTGTGCCATTTGGCCTTGAAATATAGGGTATTGATGAGCGCCAGCACCGTCTCCTCCGCAAGGTTTTGGTCCAGCAGTGTGGGAATAAGGCCGCTTGTCTTGCCTTTCACCCACGCGTTAATTTCATCCCGGGTTTGATCCGTATTCAAATCCCGGGAAAATACTTCGGCGTTTTTGCCGCTGGAGATGCTTTTTAAGTATGCAGGATCAATTTGAAAGCCTTCGTCAATCCAGCCCGAATTCGCGGCTATTAGGATGGTGCTTTTCTGGGTCTTCATCAGTTGATCCGTTAGGCTGACGCAATAGGCCGCAAGTTTCTCCCCGTCGGCACCCAATACCGTGCTGAACTCAGAGAGCGTTTTTCCCTGGGCACCGGCCGCTGCCATGGAAAGGGCAAAATATGCGGATACAGGCGATATCACGATATTTTTCTCACCGGATTTCAGCGCTTGCAAAAACAGCTTTTGCGAAAACATCCCGACATTCCTGTTCAACACATCTGCCTCCTGTGCCCACGCCGATGCTGCCAAACCGCTTACCAGAAAGAAAACCAGAAGCAGGGCTGTTATTTTTTTCATATGAATGCCTCCTCGTACAATTTCGTTACCATACAAGACGTGCTTTATTGAAAAAAGTTCCCGATGCCAAGAAACCTCACAAATTCATATAGACAAACAGTTAAAATATAAATATGATATGAAAAGAAGAAATCCTTTTCAAAAATTAGGCTATGCCTAAAAAAGAAGGAGAAACTTATGAAAAAAGCGCTTTCCATCCTCCTGGTACTGATGCTGTTCCTTCCCATCGCAGCCCTGTCCGACCCCATTACCATTGATCCGGCTACCGCCACACGGGATGAACTGCTGGCGGCGCAATCCGCCATTCAGGATGCCCTTGCCGCCCTGGACAAAGCCGACGGCCCGGCTGTTCAGCCCGCTTCGGAGGATGCTATCGTCATCACGGGTACTGGAACCAACATCTACTCTGACATTGAAGTCCCCTTTGCCCCTGCCCGGATCATACTGAATACAGGGGAGAACATGGAAGTAACCCTTACAGGAAACGATTACGAGTACACCATGTACGGTGCGGGGTCTACCGTATGCCCGACTGTGAACACTTTGACCGTTCTTGCGGAAGGCAGTGAAGACTGGACGCTGACCATATCGCCCATCGTAGATGGCGGGCAGCTGGAAGCATCGGGAACAGGCCCATATATCTCTGATTTTTTCACACTTGAAAAGCCGTTCATCGCAAAAATCAGCGTTGATACATCCAAGGCCCAATACACCTATGGGGACTCTTTCGACGTCTATCTTGAATTTGTAGAAGAAGATGGCTACATATACAATGATTCATTGCTCTTTGAGTATGTGTCAAAAGGCGATACATTGTCAAAAGATGTTATCATCAAGCCCTCCCAGAACGTTTCGAAGTATTTCATTGTTGTTGATTGCGACCCGGGCGTTGCCTGGACCATTGCAAGCAAATAGGCAGCTGCTTCGCTTCCATTTACATTGAATGAAAACCGGAGCCCTTGGAATATGAGGGTTCCGGCTTTTTTATGCTTAGCCTGCGTAAAGAAGAAGATGTGACCGGCTTTTGAAAAACGGCTACAAGAAATAGTTGTAAACTGTCTTATTGACAATATACGACAATTTCGATAACATATGAAATATAATATATTCAGGGAAGGGACATCGTGCGATTTCGTATCAGGCATTGAGGTATTCTTTTTAAATCTGAATGCCAGTGCTTTCTGTCATTCTTTTTCCCTGTCCATCATGTGAAATATACCACATGTTCAGCAAGCCGTTTTAGTAAAGGCTTTCATTTTCACTGGTATGGAAAGGTCGGCAAAAGGGCTTGTCTCCACGGAAAAAAGCACCCAAGACTACAAAAGAAATGAAAGGGTTGTTGGAAATGAGGAAGCATTTTTTGCTACCATGTCTTTTTGCTTTGATGATACTGCTGCTCCTGCCAGCGGCATCCCTGGCCGCAACGATTACCGTCAGCACAAAAGCCGATCTTTTATCGTTTGCCAGCCGTGTAAACAGCGGCGACCCCTGCACCGGTGATGTGTATGAATTGACGGCGGATATTGATATTGGTGGTACATGGACACCAATAGGATATAATGATACTGTATTTAATGGCACTTTTGACGGAAAAGGGCATAAGGTGACTGGCTATACTATTAGCGGTTATGCCAAGGCTGGGTTTTTTATTCAAATTGGCTCCTCAGGCATTGTAAAAAACACAGCCTTTGAAGGATCCGTAACAGGTACCGGTTCGGGTTTATCAACTGATCCTGTAGGAGGTATAGTTTCCTGGAACGATGGAGCGATTTTTAACTGTTCCTTCAGTGGAAGTGTGAGTAACGGATATAATTGCGGCGGTTTGGTGGGCAATAACTACGGCCCCATAAAAAACTGTTATAACAAGAGTACAGTCAGCACTAATGTATCTGGGGGGGTAAATGGCGGTATAGTAGGGCTGTCCTCCGGCGGCAGTTCACTTATTGAAAATTGTTACAGTGCCGGTGCGTTTGCACAGGGAGACTCCGGCGGAATAGTTGGGGACTTCAACAGCGGCAGTATTAAAAATTGTTATTGGTTTATAGGTAGCTGCACGCAGCCAATCGCTTACAACGAACAAAACTTGTCCTATACAAATGTTTATTCCTTTGACAATTCCGGAATTAGCAGCTTGATTAATGTACTCAATACTTATGCAGCAAGCAATCCCGATTTAAAATCATGGACTTCCGGTACAGGCGGATATGCGTATCCGATGCTATCTTATACCACATACACGATTTCGCTAAACCCAGCTTCCAAGGCCTTTGGAAGTGTGACATCAGATTACACAACCGCGCCAGATGTTGAAACGATTACGATTACAAACACCGGCAACGGAGAGGTGACTATTCCTTCAAAGCCTGCTGCAACAAATTATCAGATTGTGGGCACTTTCCCGATGAATATTGCAGCAGGCGGTACAGGCGCCTTTACCATTCAGCCAAAAACAGAGCTGCTTGTCGGAACATATAATGAAACCATCACGGTATCTACGAGTCAAGGCACCAGTGCATCTTTGAGCGTTAGCTTTGCAGTTACACCGGCCGTTATTGCATCTGCCAGCGTCAGCGGCATCACGGTGCCTGCGGCCGGGGCTGATCCCGCTTTGTATACAAGCCTTTCAACAGGGGGGGTAAGCTATACTGTAACCGGCCTTGCCTGGCAAAATGAAAACGGCTCCTCCGCTTCCCTTATCAACGGCAAATTTAAGGCAGACACAATCTATCAAGCGGTCATCGAATTGACGGCAGCAGCCGGGTATAAGTTTCCAGCCGGAGGCCTGACCCCGTCAACAGACGCCGGAACGGTTGGATTAGTCTCAGTCAGCGGCGGAGACGTGCAAGGTAATAAGCTGACAATTCCTGTTACCTTTGC
>JAEVYX010000137.1 GCA_023392515.1 Bacillota bacterium
CGATCTGCATGGAATTGATGGTAATGGCATAGACGGTGACTTTACGAATATCCACTTGCTTTTTCATGGCTGATTTCCCTTGCCCCTCGCCTCTTGATTTTTCTGTATTTTTTCCTCATGGCCCTGATCCGATGGCAGATAGTACCGCTTGCCCTTTACCTCGGGAGGCATGTATTCCTGTTTTACATAATGGCCGGGAAAGTCGTGGGGATACAGATAACCTGCACCGCTGCCCAGCCTGTCCGAGCCTTTGTAATGGGTATCCCTTAAATGGGGCGGTACAGGGCCAAATCCGCCTTTTTCCGCATCGGCCATCGCCTGATCGATAGCCATTACCACGCTGTTGGACTTGGGGCTTTCACACACCGCAATAATGGCTTGGGCAAGTGGCAGCCGCGCCTCGGGAAGCCCTACCGTCTCCACCGCCTGCATGGCGGCGGCCGCCTCCAGCATGGCGATAGGATTGGCAAGCCCCACATCCTCGCTGGCGTGGGCAATCACCCTGCGGGCGATGAGCTTTGGGTCCACCCCTGCATAGAGGAGCCTGGCGAACCAAGCTAAAGCGGCATCGCTGTCGGAGCCTCGCAAGCTTTTGCAAAAAGCGCTGAGCATATCGTAATACAGGCTTTCATCGCAGCGGAGCATTGGCCGCTGGATGCTTTCTTCCGCCTGGGCCAGGGCAATGCGCTGTACCCCATCCGAATCCGCCGGGGTAGTCAAAACAGCCAGTTCCAGCGCGCTCAAGGCCGAGCGCACATCCCCGTTGGCTACGTTCGCCCAATGCTCCAGCGCCTCTTGCGAAACCTCCAGGGTCCGGCCACCATAACCCCTCTCCGGGTCGTGTAGCGCCGCCTGCAGCGCTTGTACAACATCGTCCTTGGATAGTGGAAAAAATTGGAATACACGGCACCTGCTGACAATAGCCGGGGTCATAGATATCATGGGATTTTCCGTGGTGCTGCCGATAAAGCGGATCAAGCCCTGCTCGATGGCCGGAAGAATGCTGTCGGACTGGGATTTGCTCCAGCGGTGGCATTCATCCAGCAATAGATATGTGGCCTGTCCATAAAGTGAAAGCCGTTCTTTAGCCGCTTTCAGGACTTCCCTCACATCTGCCACACCGGAGGTGACGGCGTTCATCTTGGCAAAGGCCGCTTTCGTCGCCCCAGCCACAATGGCAGCCAGTGTGGTTTTCCCACAGCCGGGAGGCCCGTAAAATATGCTGGATGTCAATCGGTCCGCCTCAATGGCCCGGCGCAAAAGCCGGCCCGGTCCCACCAAATGGCTTTGCCCCAAAAATTCCTGAAGGGTACGGGGGCGCATTCTATCCGCCAAGGGTGGCAAACCGGATTCCGACGTATGCTGAAAAAGCGACATAACGGTTTCTTCCCTTATCATTATACTTATGAACCGCAACGCCATTCTAAGAACCCTTTATTAAGCGTTTGACGGTCTATTCCTTTATACTTTGTCTATTTAGCCGTACCTTGGCAACAGGGCTGCCCTTTTCCTCCGGCTCCAGCATCCAAAGCCGCGGTACATCGCACAAGGCCGCTTCCATATGCAAAAGGGCAATCCCGGTACTCATGGCTTGGGAATCTGCATAAAGGGCCATGGATTGCGCGCCCATGCGAAGCTTCCAGGGCTGCATGTTCATGGCGGAAGGGGCGGCATGAACCGCCCGGGCCGCTTCCTGGGCTTCCTCAGGCCAGTCTTTAATACCGGACGCTATCCAGGCGATGGGTTTTCGCATCCGCTTGACAGGCAGTTCGACCGGATTGGCCGCAATACCCAAGGGGATAACCGCAGCAAGGGCTTCGCTTTCCCCCAGCAGCACCGGGCTTTCTTTTTTCTTGTAGGTACCGCCTACCCAGCAAGTGTTGACCCCGCAGGAGGTGGCCTCCAGGACAAAAGCTTCCCCGCTGATGCCGGCATGAAGCAGCGCTTCCGGTACAGCCTGGTCCGCCACAATAGCGGCAAAGCGCTGCGCACCCCGGATACGGCCATACTGCAAAAACGCAGGGACGAAAAAAGACTCATCACAGGCCGCCAGCAGGATTCGAACTCCCGGCAGGCACACTCTGGCCGCCGCATAGCTCAAGGTGGTCCATTGAGCTACGCTGGGCAAATCGCCATAAGCCCGGCAGGAATACCTCAAGGGAATCTGATCCCGCCATCGCGAAAGCTGCGCCTTGGCATAAAAACCATTCAGCCGCCATTTTTCTCCCATGACCAGTCCTCCCCTGATGATAAAATTTTCCTTTGTACAGTGTACACAATTCCCGAAAAATTGGCAAGAGCCCGAAACCCGGCGCACACATGCAAATCTTTCTTCTATACCAGCGCATTTTCTTACCTTGACGGAATCCCCTCTCTTCCTTATAATCGGCATAAGACTGAAGGAGGGATTGCCATGCAAAGGATTGCCAGCTTTTCCATCAACCATGATGTGTTAAAACCGGGGCTGTACCTTTCCCGGGTGGATGGGGATGTTAACACCTATGATCTGCGGATGCGTGCCCCTAACCAAGGGGACTATTTGACAACCGGAGCCATGCACACATTGGAGCATTTGTTTGCCACCTATGTGCGCAATTCTGCCCATTCCGCCTATATCGTTTACGTAGGGCCCATGGGCTGCCGCACCGGGTTTTATTTTCTGACACGGAAAACTCTATCCCATGAAGCGGCGATATCGCTATTGCAGGATACCTTTGCCTTTATTTCCTCCTTTGAGGGAGATATTCCCGGGGCAAAGCATGCGGAATGCGGCAACTACCTGGACCATGATTTATGGGAAGCCAAAAAAGAATCCGCCGCCTATGGGGCCGTATTGGCCGGATGGACGGCGGAGAAACTTGTTTATCCCGACTGAACCAAAACAAAAGAAGGCGTTATTCCATGGCGAAGTCTTTGAAAACCAATGCACTGCGGCTTATGGACGGGGCGAAAATACCTTATCGCACCTTAGCGTATGACTGGGACGAAGGCTCCTTTGATGGGGAACTGGTTGCCAGGAAAGTCAATATGGACCCTGCTGCCGTGTTTAAAACCCTGGTCGCCAAGGGTGAAAAGACAGGGTATGTGGTTTGCTGCGTCCCCGTCAACCGGGAGCTGGACCTTAAAGCTGCGGCATCTTTTTTGAATGACAAGAAAGTGGAACTGATTCATGTCAACGATCTGCTCCCTTTGACCGGCTATGTACGGGGCGGCTGTTCCCCTGTGGGTATGAAAAAGCAATACCCTACGCTTTTGGATGAATCCGCGCTCCAGTTTGCCGAAATCGCCGTCAGTGCCGGAGTCCGGGGATGTCAAATGGTATTGAAGCCGCAGGACCTTATTTCATTTATTAAAGCGCGAACCGCATGGATCGCAAAGGATGGGCATGCTTGATTTATGCCTGCCCTTTTTCCATCCCCCGCACCGTTTCTTCCGTCCGCTCCAAGGCCTTTTCCCACTTGTCATAGTCCATGGCGGCGGTATACCATTTTTCCAGGGTATCGTGACGTTCCTTGACCTCTTTCAAGCTTTCCACAGCACGCAAAAGCAAAAGTTCGTAAGCGTTTTTGTCAAAAGCCTGTTCCCGGCTTAGCCCCTGGGGCAGGGACAGCTCTTCCTGGAGCATAACGGTTTCATCCGCCCTGGGTACAGGGCCGGTTACAACGCTCAAATTCAAGGTCGGAAAAATCAGGTGACAGAGCTCCCCCGGAATCAGGGGATGATAAAGCCCTTCCACCGAAATGCCCCGGCGCAGCGCCTCCGCCTTGATACCGCTTAAAACAGGATGCGGGCTGAGTCCCCAGGGAGAGCTGATACAGGCCACTTTCTTTTCAAGCAGTGTAGGCAGGTAGGATACCTGACCTTTGGGGGTAAACGCTTCGGAGAACAACTGCCGTTCCACGCCGACGCCTTCTCCCTGAGGCAGCCATTTATCGCACAGCGCACGGCAAAGGCGTGCGAGAACCTCCGGGGATGTTTTTTCCCGCCACTCTCTGGCACTGCCGGCAAGAAGAGGAGCAGCTGCCCCCAAATAATCATACACGCGCAAAAAGCAACGGGAGATTTCTTCCATGGTGTCCCGTATCTGCAAGCGGCTAGCGGTAAGCGATTCCTCCCGCAAGCATTCCCCCAGGTTCAAAATCCCGTCTACCGCCCCCGGCAAAACTGGGTCTATCACATGGGGCGCGGTACCATCCACCATAACAAACCCCATTTCCGGTGCGGCAATGCCATCCAGGCTGTCCGGATCACTGGCACAATGGAAATACTCCATCCGAGCCCCCATGCCCCGCAAGGTTTGCGCGATTCTGCGCATCAATGTATTTTTGCCCACACCCGGCCCGCCTTTTAAGATGATCTTCCGTTTGATATCTTCCTTTGGCATGATTGAGGCAAACCGGCTGTAAAACCCCTGGCTGGTATTACCGCCAGGAAAAAAATGACGTTCCATATCCATCTCTACCGCTCCTTTCCATGCACGTGGAATATATGCTGAAAAAGGAGGAAGCATGAACTTATTGATTGATGCCGATGCGTGTCCTGTAACGGATATCGCCATGACAGCCGCAAAAAGGCGAAAAGTACCGGTTGTTTTGTTTTGCGACAGCGCCCATGTATTTTCAAATATAGATGCCGAGGTCGTTACCGTAATGCGGGGTGCCGACAGCGCGGACTTTGTGCTGGTCAACCGCGCCCGGGCAGGGGATATCGTCATCACCCAGGATTATGGCCTGGCGGCCATGTGCCTTTCCAAAGGTGCCTTTGTTTTACGCCAGGACGGGCTTCGCTACACCCAGGAGAATATTCTGGGGCTTTTGAGTGTACGCCATGAAAACAAAAAGCGTCTCCGAGCCGGAGGACATGTGAAAGGCCCCAAGAAGCGTGATGCCGCCCAGGATACGGCTTTTGCACAAGCATTGGAAGCGCTTTTTAATGAATTGCATATTTAAGGATGCTTTGTTTACGCTTTGTTTTTTTGCATGGACTTTCCGTTGACAAAGGCGTTTTTTGCGGTTATAATGCTTTCAAATCTCATAGAAAGCGTGGAATTCGCTTTCAAAAGGCAATGATAAGAGGAGTATCCGGATTTTTCCGTTTCAGAGAGCCGCCATAAGGTGAAAGGGCGGCACGGGGTTTCCGGGGAAGAACAGCTTGGAGCCGCCAACCCAAAGGCAATTTGCCAAGTAGGCTTGGACGGGACCGGCCCGTAACAGCCGGAAGCAATCGGCCGCGTATTCGGCCCGTTGCTGCAAAGGGGGCTGTATAGCCCAGTGGGGTGGCACCGCGCAAGATGACCGTCTTTCGTCCCGAATCGGAGGGATGAAGGGCGCTTTTTTTATTCTTTCAAACATGCCCGTATGGATTTTGAAAACAATCCGGCCAAATTTCGCTTCATTCAAAAGGGGGTATTTCATTGAAACGGACACATTATTGTGGGGTGCTCGGCGAAAATGACATTGGTCAAAAAGTTACCGCCTGTGGATGGGTGCAAACTAAGCGGGACATGGGCGGAGTAATATTTATTGATCTGCGCGACCGGGAAGGCGTTTTGCAGGTTGTGTTCAATGCCCAATATGTTAGCGAGGCAGACTTTCATACAGCAGAAGGGCTGCGAAACCAGTCTGTGGTTTCCGTTTCGGGGCATGTGCGTTTGCGGGATCAGGAGACGGTAAACCCGAAAATTCCCACCGGCACGGTGGAGTTGATGGCCTCCTCCCTGGAGGTATTATCGGTGGCGAACCCCCTGCCCTTTTCCCTGGAAGAGGATGCAAAGGTGCGGGAAGACCTGCGCATGCAATACCGTTTTTTGGACATCCGCCGCCCGGCCATGTATCAGGCGTTGAAATTCCGCCACACGTTGCAGACGGCGGTGGAAGACTATCTGAACCGTGACGGCTTTTTACAGGTGGAAACTCCGATTCTCACCAAGTCCACCCCCGAAGGGGCCAGGGATTACCTGGTGCCCAGCCGGGTCCATCCCGGAACCTTCTACGCATTGCCCCAAAGCCCCCAAATCTTCAAGCAGCTTTTGATGGTGGGCGGCATCGATAAATATTATCAGATTGCGCGGTGCTTCCGGGACGAGGATTTGCGGGCAGACCGGCAGCCCGAGTTCACGCAGGTGGATATGGAAATGTCCTTTGTGGACCAGGCGGACATATTGCAGCACCTGGAACGGCTGTTCCGCCACGTGTTTGAAGCGGTCATGGAAAAGCCCGTATCGCGTCCGTTCCTTCGCGTAACCTGGCAGGAGGCCATGGACCGCTACGGCTGTGACAAGCCGGACCTGCGTTTTGATCTTCCCATTGTGGACCTTACAGACCTAATGGGCAAATGCACCTTCTCGGTGTTCCGCCAGGCGGTGGACAAGGGCCATATGGTCAGGGCCATCAACTGCAAAGGCTGTGCAGAAAAGTTTACCCGCAGCAACATTGAGGAATTGACGGACCTGGCTCTATCCCAGGGAGCCAAGGGAATGGCCTGGATATTGCTGCACGAAAATGGAGAAATCAACTCCATCCTGCAAAAGTATTTTACACCGGCGGAATTTTCCGCAATTCTGCAGCGGATGAAAGCGGAGCCTGGCGATTTTATACTGTTTAGCGCGGACCGGTTTGAGGTGGTTTGCCGCACCCTGTGCGCGTTGCGGCTTCATGTGGGCGAATTTTTGCAGCTTCGCTCCAAGGACGAATATCAGTTTTTGTTTGTTACAGACTTTCCGGAATTTGAATATTCCCAGGAGGAAGGGCGGTTTGTCGCCGCCCACCACCCTTTCACCATGCCCTACGAGGAGGATATCCCCTACCTTGTTACCGATCCGGGCAGGGTGCGCGCCCAATCCTACGATGTTGTGCTGAACGGCACAGAATTGGGCAGCGGATCCATCCGTATTCACAGGGATGATGTGCAGCGGAAGGTGTTTGAAGCGCTTGGATTTTCCAAGGAAGAAATGGAACGCCGCTTCGGGTTTATGATTCATGCCTTCCAGTATGGCACGCCTCCCCACGGCGGATTTGCCTTCGGGCTAGACCGGCTGGTGATGCTGCTCTTGGGTGCCGATTCCCTGCGGGAAGTAATCGCCTTTCCCAAAACGAAGGATGCTTCCTGCCTGATGACCCATGCCCCGGATGTGGTGGACCAAAGCCAGTTGGATATTTTAAAGCTGGGATCGGTGTTTGGCCAGGAGAAGGATCAAAAAGCGAAGAAAGCGCCCCAAATTCAGGTAGCCCAGGTGGCCGCTCTGGCCAAGCTGGAACTAAGCCCGGAGGAAGCCGAGAAAATGGGCGAAGAATTGCAGGCAATTATCTCCTTTGCCGACCAGTTATCCGAAATCGATACGGAAAACGTACCAATCACCGCCCATGTGGTGCCGGTGAGCAATGTATTCCGGGAGGATACGCCCACTCAGGGCTGGGACCGGGATACCCTCCTGAAAAACGCACCTACGCGGGAGGACGGCTTCATCACTGTTCCCCGGGTCATCGAGTGAGGAGGGATAATATGCAGGAATTGATTCATTTGACGCTTACGGAGTTGTGCAAAAAGCTTCAAACCCAGGACGTGTCCGCCAAAGAAGCTACGCAGGCTTGCCTTACCCGGATGGAAGCAGTAGAAGACAAGATCGGCGCTTATCTCACCATTACCGGAGAGCAAGCCCTTGCGCAGGCGGAAGAGATCGACCGCCGCCGAATAAAAGGCGATGCTTTGTCCCCCCTCGCGGGTGTTCCCATGGCACTGAAGGACAACATATGCACCCAAGGCATTAAAACCACATGCGCCAGCAAAATGCTGGAGAACTTTGTTCCTGCCTATAGTTCCACCGCCTACTTGAAGCTTAAGGATGCGGTTCTTCTGGGCAAATTGAACATGGACGAATTTGCCATGGGATCCAGTACGGAGAATTCATCTGTGCGCCCTACCCGCAACCCGCGGGACACAAGCCGGGTACCCGGCGGTTCCTCCGGCGGCGCGGCAGCGGCGGTAGCGGCAGAAGAAGCCTATTTTTCCCTGGGTTCGGATACCGGCGGCTCCATCCGCCAGCCTGCCTCCTTTTGCGGAGTGGTGGGGATGAAGCCCACCTACGGTGCTGTTTCACGCTTTGGGCTGATTGCTTTTGCCTCATCTCTGGACCAGATCGGCCCGCTTACTAAAACCGTGGCAGATTCCGCATTGGTTTTGAACACCATTTGCGGCCACGACCCTAAGGATTCCACCTCTGTGTGCCGGGAATACCCCGACCATACGTCAGCCCTTCAGGAAGGTGTCCGGGGGCTGCGAATCGCAATGCCGAAGGAATTTTTTGAAGAAGGCATCGCACCAAGCGTAAAGCGGGAAGTGCTGAAGGCCGCCGCACTTTATGAGAAGCTGGGCGCACAGGTTGTGGAGGTATCCCTACCCACGCTGAAATATGCATTGCCCGCCTATTATGTCATCTCTTCCGCCGAAGCTTCCTCCAACCTCGCCCGTTTTGACGGGGTTCGCTACGGCTACCGTGCGGAAGAATATGAAGACCTGAGCGACCTGTATGTAAAATCCCGCAGCCAGGGCTTTGGCCGGGAAGTAAAGCGGCGCATTATGCTGGGCACCTTCGCGCTGAGCGCCGGATATTTTGACGCCTACTACAAAAAAGCCTTGCAGGTGCGCACAAAAATCATGGAAGAATTCTCTTCCATCTTTGCTTCCTGCCAAGCGGTGCTGTCCCCTGTAGCTCCTACCACCGCGTACAAATTAAATGAGAAAACACAAAATCCCCTGGAAATGTATTTGGGGGATATCTACACCGTGCCGGTGAATATCGCTGGCATCCCGGCGCTTTCCATGCCCTGCGGCGTGGACGATGAGGGGCTTCCTGTTGGCATGCAGCTCATGGGCCGGCCTTTTTCAGAGCCAACCCTGTACCGCATTGCCCACGCCTTTGAGCAGGAATCAGGCTTTGGGACAAGGGAGGGAGACGTATGCTGAAGGATTATGAAATGGTCATCGGCCTGGAAGTCCATGTAGAGCTGAAAACAAAAACAAAAATTTTCTGCGATTGCCCCACCACCTTTGGCGCGCCCCCCAACACCCAATGCTGCCCCGTGTGCATGGGGATGCCCGGAACGCTGCCGGTATTAAACGGCGAGGTCGTGCGCTATGCCATCAAGGCCGGGCTTGCAACGAATTGCCAGATAGAGCCTTATTCAAAGCAGGACCGGAAGAATTATTTTTATCCGGACCTGCCAAAGGCCTATCAAATTTCCCAATATGACCTGCCCCTTTGCCATCATGGGCATCTGATGATAGAGACCCCGGCAGGTGAAAAACGCATTGGCATCACCCGTATTCACATTGAAGAAGACGCGGGAAAGCTGATCCATGATGACAAAAAAGGGACGATGATAGATTGCAACCGCTGCGGCGTGCCGCTGATTGAAATTGTTTCGGAACCGGACATCCGCTCCGCCCAGGAGGCAGCGGCGTATCTGCAAAAGCTGAAGGCGGTAATCTCCTATACAGGCATTTCAGACTGTAAAATGAACGAAGGGTCTTTGCGGTGCGACGTAAACCTGTCGGTACGCAAAAAGGGTGAAACAAAGCTTGGCACCCGCACGGAAATGAAAAACTTGAACTCCTTCCAGTCCGTGCAAAAGGCTATCGCCTTGGAGTTTGAGCGCCAAGCGGAAGCGGTAGACCGGGGCGAAACCATTGTGCAGGAGACCAGACGCTTTGACCAGGCCAGCAGCAAAACCTATTCCATGCGCAAAAAAGAGGATGCGAACGACTACCGCTATTTTCCCGATCCGGACCTGATGCCCATTGAAACGCCGCTATCGGAGATAGAAGCCTTGCGGGCGGAAATTCCCCTTCTTCCGGATGAACGCAAAGCAGCTTATGTAAAGGGGTATGGCCTATCCCCCTACGCGGCGGAACAGCTGATCAGCCAAAGGGAGCTGGCAGACTATTTTGAAAAAGCCGCAAGCCTCACACGGGCTCCCGTCATCCTGGCCAATTTGATGATTTCGGAAGTGTTTGCCCTCCTGCCCTCCGAAAGTGCAGCCATCCCCGTTTCCCCCAAGCATCTGGCCCAGCTTGCCAGCCTGATGGCGGAAGGCAAAGTTAACTCGTCCGCCGGCAAAAAGGTATTGGCTAAATTATGGGAAATAGATCAGGACCCGGCCGTTATTGTAGATGCACTGGGGCTTTCTCAAATCAGCGACCGGGAAACGCTTGCCGCCATCGCGCAAGAAGCGCTTGACCAAAGTCCAAAGCTTGTGGAAGATTACAAAAAGGGCAAAACGGCGGTATTCAAGGCCCTGGTGGGTCAGGCCATGGCACTCACCCAAGGCAGAGCCAATCCGGTACTTTTACAGGAGCTGCTTTTGGATTTACTGAAAGTGCAATAGCAATGCGGGACAGATTTTCAGAATCAAAAGCCACACCTTCATTTTTTATCTGTGTAGAACCATTGACAAACCCACCACATCCTGCTATACTTTTACTCGTATGAAGAAGAAGCTGCCCGCTTCTCACCCTGCGGGATTCCCAGCATGGGTTATGGCGCACATAGAATATGTATGTGTTTAGCGGCGGGTAGTTTCCCCGCCGCTTTTTTGTATCAAAACTGAAATGCGGCGAAGCTGGTTAAATGCTACGAGGAGGTGCATGGACATCAACACCGATCTGATGATCAATGAGGAGATTCGCGACAGGGAAGTACGCTTAATCGATCAAAACGGCGGGCAACTAGGCATTATGCCAACCCGCAGGGCGCTGGAACTGGCGGAGGAAGCGCAATTGGACCTGGTTAAAATCGTACCCAACGCGCAACCGCCGGTATGCAAACTGATCGACTATGACAAACATCGCTTTGAACAGGCAAAGCGCGAGCGCGAGCTCCGCAAAAATCAAAAGATTGTCACCCTGAAGGAAGTGCAGCTTTCGGCCACCATCGAAGAAAACGATGTGCAGACCAAAGCGAAAAATGCCATCCGCTTCCTGCAGGACGGCGATAAGGTGAAAGTGTCGATCCGCTTCCGGGGCCGTCAAATCACCCATTCCGAAATCGGTATGAAGGTTATGGCAGACTTCATCGAGCGCACAAAGGATTATTCCAGTGTGGAACGCCGCCCTTTGCTGGACGGCCGACACATGATTATGATCCTGGCGCCCAAGGCGGAAAAAGAGAGCATCGCCGAGCGCCAGGCGCGCCAGGCAACCCAGCAAAAGTAAGTCCAGAATCAACCGTTGGAGAGGAGGACCCCCCATGCCCAAACAAAAAACCCACCGCGGTGCAGCCAAGCGTTTTTCCTTCACCAAAAGCGGCATCGTGCGGCATAAGCAGCAAAACGCCAACCATCAGGTGCATTTGAAGACCACCAAGCGTACCCGTCACCTGCGTGCGGCCGGCGTTGTGGACAACGCTGCGGAAGCCCGTACCATCAAAACGCTGCTGCCCTATAAATAAGCCCATCCGGCGTAAGGAGGAATTACAATGGCACGTATTAAAAGGGCTGTTAATGCCCACAAAAAGCGCCGCAAGGAGCTAAAACTGGCCAAAGGTTATTTTGGTGCCAAATCCAAGCAATACCGCGCTGCCAGCGAGCAGGTTGCCCGTTCGCTCCGCTATGCATTCACGGGCCGCAAGCTGCGCAAACGTGATTTCCGCCGTTTGTGGATTACCCGTATCAACGCCGCCGCCCGTCTCAGTGGCATGAGTTACTCCACCTTCATCTCCGGATTGAAGAAGAAGAATGTGGAAGTCAACCGCAAGATGCTGGCCGACTTGGCGGTAAACGATGCCCAAGGTTTTGCCCAATTGGTAGAATTGGCAAAGAATGCGTAAACATAGGCGCTCTTAACGCATCCATGCTGCATGGATGCGTTTTTTCTTTGTGTTCTTTTCGGTTTGGGGTATAATAAGACATCAAACAGGAGGGAAGCCGCAAATGCAGAGCATCACCAGCATGCAAAACCCACAGGTTGTATTATGGCGCAGCCTCAAAACCCGGTCCGCGCGTCAGGAAGCCGGGATTTTTCTTGTGGAAGGCGTGAAAATGGTAGGCGAAGCCCTTTCCTTGCCCCACCGCCTAACTTCCCTTTTGGTGGATTTGGAGCGTGCGGCAGACTTTGAGGAGTGGACAGCCCAGGCTGCTTGCCCCGTATATGCGGTTTCTGCCCATATTCTTTCGGCGGTATGCGATACGAAAACCCCCCAGGGCATCGCCGCCTTGATTGCATTGCCTAATCCCCCCGCTTTAGCCAGTCTGGGGCCGCTGGTAATCGCAATGGACGGGGTGCAGGACCCGGGCAATGTGGGCACGATCTTGCGCACGGCAGATGCCGCCGGGTTCGCCGGAGCGATTCTTTCTACCGCCTGTGCCGATCCCTATTCTCCCAAGTGCCTGCGGGCTACCATGGGCAGCATTTTTCGCATGCCCCTTCTCGCCTGTTCCGACCTTCCAGAGGCCCTGTCTTCCTTGAAACGCGAAGGATATGCCTTGCTTTCCAGCGAACTTGGCGGCACACCTTTTTATGAGCGCAGCCGGGAAAAAGGGCCCCAATGCCTGATTATTGGCAGCGAAGGAAACGGCGTATCCCCACAGGTCAGCGCCTTGGCCACCCACCGGCTGGCCCTGCCCATGCGAGGCGGCGCGGAATCCCTTAATGCCGCAGTAGCAGCGGGAATTATGATGTACGATATGACAAACAGATCATAAAGGCAAAACCCCCTGTCTTTTTCAAGACGGGGGGTTTTGCATGAAAATATGACTTACTTCTTCATCTGCGGCAAAATGCGGGGCGCCACAAATATGGCCAGGATGATGCAGATAATCATCTCCGGCAGCATGTAGGAACCATTATACCCAATGCTGTACAGGAGGGGCGACATGCCCTCCGGGGCATAATCCGCAAAGAAAACCACACCGCTTAAAGTGGAAGCAATAAACCGGCACAGGCTGGCAACAAAAATACCGGCATACAGCCCCAATGATTTTCCCTTTTTGCTGAAAAGCGCTGTCAGACCTATCATCCCAAAGCCGATGGGATAATCCAGTAAAAACTGCCAGATGTTAAGCATCCAACTATCCTGGATGAATTGCAAAAGGCCATAGGCTGCCCCAGCCACAAGGCCAGGGCCAACCCCATAGGCCGCTGCGAAGAGCATCAGCGGCAGCATGCTGGCAGGGGTAATACTCCCCCCTTGGAGCATCTTTGCAAGGCGGATATAGGACAATACAAAGGACAGCGCAATAGCCAGCGCCGCATAGGCCAGCATTTTAGGCGTCCATTTGGTATTTTGGCGGCTGACCACAAGAAGCCCAATGCCCAGGAGCACAAGAACCCCTAAGGCAATCCAGTTCACGACGGAAATTTCTCCAAACTTATCAAAAGCCGTTTGAAACCAGGTGGGAGGAGTGGTAGGCGCCGCAGTCTCTTCGGCCAGCGCCGGGGCAAAAAACAAATCCAGCATGAAAGACCCTCCTTTTTCTCAGCATCCGAAAAGAAAAACCCGCGGCACATGGCACGCGGGAAACAGAGGCAGCTCACCTTTTCTTTCAAAAAAGGAGCACGGACGCTGTAGGCAAAAGCCCTAGCGCCCTCCGCTTCCCTACGGTAGGATTACCTACACAGGTTCTAAGGGTCGAGCCAATGCGCTCTCTCAGCCACGGAAAAAACCGTGTTGCCCCCCTAGCGGTGGATGCAATTTTCGGTTATCATTATAGCATACACATTTACGAAGTCAAGGAGATCCTTATGAAACACTTTTTTGCCTACATATCCCGCATGAAACTAATCCACCGCTGGGGGTTGATGCGTAATACCCAGCCTGAAAATGATATGGAACATGCCCTACAGGCCGCCATTATTGCCCATGGCCTGGCCGTATTGGCCGTTACCCGGTATAATCGGCAGGTAAACCCGGAGCATGTGATGGCACTGGCCATGTATCACGATGCCGGAGAGGTCATAACCGGAGACCTGCCTACCCCTGTCAAATACCACAATCCATTCATGCACACCGAGTATAAAAAACTGGAAGAATTGGCCTCTGAAAAGCTGATTTCCATGCTGCCCAAGGATATGCAAATGGCTTACCGGCCATATCTTCACCATACGGAAGATTCCTACGAATGGCGACTGGTGAAGTCTGCCGATCGCATCTGCGCCTATATTAAATGCATCGAAGAGGAGCGGGCCGGCAACAGCGAGTTTCTTCAGGCAAAAAAGTCCGTACTAGCTTCAATTCAGAAGATCGATCTGCCGGAAGTTCAAGCGTTCATGCAGGACTTTGTGCCCAGCTTTGGCCTGTCCCTGGATGAATTGTCCGGGGATGGGGAGGAAGCATGATGCGTGTTGGGCTTTCCTCCGCCGCTTTTTATGGCGTGATGGAAACTGAAAAGGCGGCTGCTCGCCTGCGCACGCTCCCGGTGGATGTGTGTGAGATTTTTCTGGAAACACACAGCGAATACAGGGCGCCTTTCGGCCGGAAGGTGCGAAGGGCTTTGGGCACGCTTCCCTGCAAATCCATCCACACCAAAGGCACCCAGTTTGAGCCTGATCTTTTTGGCGCGTCGCCCCGGCAGCGGAAGGATGCTTTTCGTATTCTGGAGGGTGCGCTTGACTGCGGAGCGGCCCTGGGTGCAAGCTGCTATGTATTCCACGGCACGCCGGATTACAGGGGCGGCTTAACCCCACTCAAAATTCCAAGGCTTGCGCAGACCCTTCAGGAGATGTGCCGCATGAGTGCGGAGCGGGGAATTTCTCTTTGCTGGGAAAACGTATTCTGGTGCGCACTGAAAACCCCGGAGGATGTAAAAGTCTTGCTGGAAGCCTGCCCAGAGATTTACTTTGTGCTGGATATCAAGCAAGCCATTCTGGCAGGGCAGGACCCCTTGGCTTTTCCGTCTGCAATGGGCGGCAGACTAAAGCACATTCATGTGCTTGACCGGAACAAGGATGGACGGTTATGCTTGCCGGGGCAAGGTCAGTTTGATTTTTATGCGCTTTATCAGGCCTTGCTCAACATAGGATATGAAGGTGAAATTATTCTGGAGCCCTATCCTGCCCAAGCGGGAGATGAAGAGGCGCTTAGGAAAAGCCTAGATTACCTTCGCAGCATATTCCAATAAAAAACGGGTTTGCCTGTTTCCCCTTTTGGCAGACTATGTTATAATGGCAAAGCCTTTATTTCCCTTTAATCAGAAGAGAGGAAGATGAACCATGTCCCTTAAAAACATCACATTGGATGTCAACCATATGATGGCTGACAGTTTGGGTTTCCAGTATGGCATCCCCGCCCAGCGGGTGGATGATCTGGCACCCTTTGCCGCTCAGGCCAACAAAGCCGTACAAAAAGCCCGTGGCACCGGCTGGCTGGGCTGGATGGAATTGCTCCACAACCAAGAGGAAATTATCGCAAAGATTGAGAAGGTATCGGCCTGCGTACGCCGGGAATTTGACACCTTTGTCGTATTGGGCATCGGCGGTTCCGCATTGGGCCCCATTGCTGTGCAGCAGGCGCTGAACCACCTGCATTATAATGATCTGCCGGCGGAAAAGCGGGGCGGCCCTCGGCTTTTTGTAGAGGATAACATCGATCCCGAGCGGATGCAGGCGTTGCTGGACGTAATTGACATCAAAAAAACCTGCTTCAACGTCATTACCAAATCCGGCGCTACTGCCGAAACAATGAGCCAATACCTGATTATCAGCAGCCTGCTCAAGGAAAAAGTGGGCAGCGGCTGGCAAAAGCACATTATCGCAACCACCGACCATGAAAAGGGCAACCTGATACAGTTGGCCAAAAAGGAAGGGTTTGAACTCTTCTACATCCCCTCCAGCGTGGGCGGCCGTTTTTCCGAACTAAGCCCGGTAGGGCTTCTACCGGCAGCGGTCTGCGGTATTGATATCCGCGCTATGATCAAAGGCGCGCAGGATATGGACACCCGGTGCAAGGCGGATGATGTGTGGAAAAACCCCGCCCTGTTGGAAGCGGTTTTGCAGTATATTGCCATGGAGGAAATGGATGCAAACATTCAGGTTGTGATGCCTTATGCCGACAGTCTGAAATACATGGCCGACTGGTTTTGCCAGCTGTGGGCCGAGTCTCTGGGCAAGAATGTTACCCGCAAGGGCATGGCCGTCAATTATGGACAGACGCCGGTGAAGTCTTTGGGTGTTACCGACCAGCACAGCCAATTGCAGCTGTACACCGAAGGCCCCTATGATAAGGTGATTACCTTCCTGAAGGTAGGCGAATTCCGGACCCAATCCCCCATCCCCCATGGATGCGAGGAGTTTGCGGACGTGACTTTCCTGGGCGGCAAAAGTCTGAATCAGTTGATTGAAGCGGAGCGCCAGGGCACCGAATACGCCCTGTTCAGGGCCGGGCGCATGAGCCAGACCATTACCCTTCCGGAAGTGAATGCCTATACCATCGGCCAATTGCTTTTCTTCTTCCAGATGGCAACCGCCTACGCAGGCGAGCTTCTGGATATCGACGCTTTCAACCAGCCGGGGGTGGAGGAGAGCAAAATAGCTTCCTACGCGGTGCTTGGCAACGAAGCAGAAAAATACGCAAAAAAACGCCGGGAGATGGATGGGCGTCCAGCCAGTAAACCGGAATACATACTCTAAACTTTTTCTTGAAAATGACTTGTCTTTTTCAAGGAGTTTCGGCTTTCCTTTCATGCCTATACATAAAAGCATCACACATGAAGCAGGGGGACGGAAAACAGCGTCCCCCGCTTTTCTTATCCAGTGTTTCATCTGACACCAATTTGGGGTATACTATTATCAATCATAGTCAATATGTAAAGCTGCGCAAGCAGCCTGAAAAGGGGCTTTTTTCATTTGTCTCTGAATTTTAAAGAAATCACGCTGGCAGACAGATCATGGATGAATCCACTCTTTGCATTAAGCGAGCGGGGTTCGCTGGAATACAACTTTACAACCAGCTTTATCTGGCGGCATATTTATTCTTTTCGGGCTATGGAGCTTGGCGGCTATTTAATCCTTGTTTCCGATCCGGAAAATCCCTCTTTTCTGTTTCCTCCGGGGCAGGGGCCGCTGGAGCCGGTTATTACGGCGCTGAGTGCATATTCCCATGAAAAGGGTGTACCCCTTTGTTTCAATACCGTACTGGCAGCAGACAAGAAAAGGCTGGAGCAGCTTTATCCAGGCAAGTTCCAATTTGAATTGCTGAGGGATGGAGCGGATTATTTGTACGACCGGGAAAGCCTTGCGGAATTGACCGGCAAAAAGCTGAGCAGCAAGCGCAACCATATCCATCGGTTTTTGGATAACCATCCTGATTGGCGCTATGAACCGCTGACAAAGGATAACCTGGAGGATGCCCGGCAAATGCACAAGGCTTGGTGTATACAGGCGGGCTGTGGAGAAAGTGCAGGCCTCACCGATGAGTCCTGCGCGGTAGAGCAGGCATTCCGCCATTACTTTGATTTGAAACTGGATGGCGGCTTGATTAGGGCCGGAGGGCAGGTTATGGCCTTCACCATGGGCGAGCCGCTGAATGAAAGCACGTACCTTGTTCATGTAGAAAAAGCGTTTTACGATATTCAGGGGGCTTATCCCATGATCAACCAGCAGTTTGTGCAGCATGCCTGCGCCGGCTACTCCCTGGTGAACCGGGAGGAGGATGCGGGCGAAGAGGGGCTTCGCAAGGCAAAACTGTCTTACCAGCCGGTGAGCCTGGTAGAGAAGTATTCCGCTACGCTATTGAGCAAGGAGGAAGCGCTATGATCCGTTTCGCCAAAGATGCAGACCTTGCCGGGCTGAAAGCCCTGTGGCAGGAAGCCTTTGGCGACCCTCCTCAGGTGGTGGACCACTATTTTGCACACCGGCATCAAAACGAACACATGCTGGTGGATGAAACAGGCGGTGTCATTGGGGGCATGATGGCGCTTCTGCCGGTCACCCTTCAAACGCCCGGAGAGTCATTCAAGGGCCAGTACATATATGCTGTAGCCACAAGAATTGATTTTCGCGGGCAGGGAATCAGCACCCGGTTATTGGAATATGCCCATACCTTCATGAGAGAGCAGGGCGAATCGGCGGCGGTTTTATTGCCGGCCTCTCCCGGACTTTATAACTTTTATGGTAAACGGGGCTATGAAAACATCTTTTATATGGACTCTGCCACCCTGCTTGCAAATGAAATTCTCACATGCCCGCAAGATGCTGCCTGGGCGGACTGTGATGCAGCTGATTTTGAAAGGCTGCGCCGCCTGGGTTTTTCAAAGAGCAGCTTGTTTGTCGATTGGGACCAGAAAGCCCTTTCCTATGTCATATCAAGCCTGCAAAACGCAGGAGGCGTAACCCGGCTTGTTTTAGGCAGCGCGGAAGCTTGTGCCGTATGGGAGCGGGATGGACGACATGTTATGGTGAAGGAGTTGGCGCTTAATCAAATGGATGCAAGAGAAGCGCTATCTATCCTGCATAGTTATCTTCAGGCAGATGCTTATCAATTACGTCTGCCCGCCGGAAGCTTTCGGGGAGCAATCACCCAGCCCTTCGGCATGATCCGTTGGCTGAGGGACATACCGCCCCTTTCAGGCGAACCGCCATATCTTTCGCTGGCACTGGATTAAAGTGTAAGAGCATGAAACTTTTCCAATTGCAAGAGCTTACAAAGTGTTAACCTTACGATCAAGCCTGCTGATTTTTACCGGCAGGCTTTTTTGTGTGCGCGTATTTGTAAGCATCTGCATGATTTTAGTGTGCCTTTTCTATATCAACGCTAACCCGCCCCTAGTAGCGCCTTTACATCCTTCCGGTACACTTTCTATATGAGGTAGGGCTTCCCGATGTACAAGACGTCTCTCCTGCTTCATGTTCTTTCCATTGTATAAAAGGAGCGTTGATATGACGTTAGTGAGGAAATACCACGTGGCTGCAAGAAATCGGCTGCAGGTCCGGGATATCTACCGGAAATTTGAGCCTTATATATTTTTATTGCCCGCGCTTGCGATCTTCTTTCTGTTTTTCTATTATCCCTTTGGCAAAACGGTGTACTTGAGTACATATCTAACCAACAACATGGGACTTGCCAAAAAGTTTGTAGGGCTTAAAAACTATACGGATATCTTATCCAACGGTTCCTTTTTACGCAGCTTGATCGTTACCCTGGAATTTGTCGGGCTGGTGGCTGTGGGAGGATTGATGATCGGTTTCATCGCAAGCCTGCTAACCGCCCAAAAGGCCCCTGGAATGACCTTTGCCAGCGCCGTGTATGCCATGCCGGTCGCTATCGCCTCGGCAGCGGCAGCCATGACGTTTCGGATGATCCTCCACCCAATCAACGGGATGCTGAACATTCTTTTAGGCAGCCAGATCAACTGGCGGGGAGACCCCCGCTGGGCCCTCTTCTCTGTTGCAGCAATGACGGTTTGGCTGGCCTCCGGCATCAATTTCATTTATATCAGTGCGGGGCTGCGCAGTATTCCAAAGGAGCAGTATGAGAGCGCCGCTATTGACGGTGCCGGATATTTTGAAAAACTATGGCATATCACTCTGCCCGGTCTTTCCCCCACACTTTTCTTCCAGATCATTATCAATATCATTGGCGCGTTCCAATCCTTCAGCCAAATCAAGCTATTGACCCAAGGCGGTCCGGGAGAAGCCACCAACGTGATTGTTTATGCCATTTATCAGGACGCCTTTTTCAATTTCCGTTTTGGAACGGCAGCGGCCCGATCGGTAATACTGTTTGTCATCATTCTCATCATCACGCTCATTCAGTTCGGCACGGAGAAAAGGAGCGTGCATTATTGATGATGATATCAGCCCATCGTGTGAAAAATGCCTTCCGGCATTTGGGCGTTTTTGCCCTGAATCTTCCCCTTCTGGCCATTATTCTGGTGCCGCTCCTTTATACCCTGTCCATCAGCGTTATGCCGGCAGATGAGATTTACAAAAATCGGCTGATCCCTTCTTCCATCCAGATTGGCAACTATATCAATGCCTTCACCAATCCAAGCTATACTTTCCCAAGATTTATTATCAATTCCCTGGTTGTGTCTACCGCAGTAATGCTTGGGCAGATGGTCACCTGCTCCATGGCAGCCTTTTCTTTTGCCTTTCTGAGCTTTCCCGGCAAAAAATTTCTGTTCCTTCTGATCCTGGCCACCATGATGGTACCGGGTGAGGCCACCATTATTGCCAACTATCTCACCGTCAGCTCCTGGGGCTGGACAGACAGCTATCATGTGCTGATCATTCCATTTTTGACTTCAGCCATGGGCATTTTCCTGCTCCGGCAAAATTACCTCACCTTTGCAAAGGAACTTCACGAGGCCGCCCGCATCGACGGCTGCGGAAGCTGGCGGTTTCTCGCCTCCATTGTGGTTCCCCTGTCCCGCCCGGCTTTGGGCGCCCTTGGTGCCTATGTGTTTTTGAACACCTGGAACCAATACATGTGGCCGCTGCTGGTCACCAATACCGCCGCTTACCGCACGGTGCAAATCGGCATCAGCATGCTATACGACGTGGACGCCGAGGCCTTGGGCCTTATGATGGCCGGCGTCATCATTGTCATTGTGCCGTCCCTTTCCATCTTCATCTTTATGCAAAAGCAGCTCATCAACGGCCTGATGGCAGGGGCTGTAAAAGGCTGACTTCCCTTGGGTGTCCCCGCGCCTTCCCTCAAGGCGCGAAGTACATAAACAAAAAGAAGGAGCGTATCCCATGAAAAAATTGCTCTCTGTCCTCTTGGTTCTGGTAACAGCCCTTACCCTGGCAGCTCCCGCCTTGGCGGAAGCACCGATGGAAATCACCTTCTGGCACTCCATGGGCGGCGTCAATGGCGAAGCCATTGCAACCATGGTCAACGCCTTCACCGAGGCTACCCAGGGCAAAATCAAGGTCAATGTAGAATACCAGGGCAGCTACGACGACGCCATCAACAAGATCAAAGCCGCGGGTATGAGCGCCGTTCCCTGCGATGTGGTGCAGATTTACGACATCGGCACCCGGTTCATGATCGACAGCGGCTGGGTCAAGCCCATTCAGGAATTTATCGACGCTTCCGGTTATGACATTTCCAACATCGAACCCAACATTGCGGCCTATTATACCGTCGACGGCAAGCTCTATTCCATGCCCTTCAACAGCTCCACGCCGCTTCTCTACTACAACAAGACCGCTTTTGAAGCCGCTGGGCTTGACCCCGAGACGCCTCCCACGAACTTTGCGGAAATTATTTCTGCCTCCGAAAAGCTCAAGAAGGTAGATGCTTCCGGCAACGTAACCATGTACGGCCTGGGCCTTGGCAACTACGGCTGGTTCTTTGAGCAATGGGTTGGCAAGCAAGGCAAGCATTATGTGGATAACGAAAACGGCCGCAGCGGCCAGCCCGCCACCAAGGTTGTATTCGACGAAAACGGTGCGGCTTCCGACATTCTTGGCATGTGGAAGCGCCTGATGGACGAAGGCGTGATCACATACCTAGGCCAAGGCACTGCCGATTCCAAGTCCGCCTTTATCGCCGGCAGCGCCGCCATGTACCTGGATTCCACTGCCGGGCTTAAGTCTATCCTGGTCAACGTAGGCGATACCTTTGAAGTGGGCACCGGCTATTTCCCCTCCATTAACGCCCAAGACGTAGGCGGCGTATCCATCGGCGGCGGTTCCTTATGGGCCCTTAAAACCGGCGACGAAAAAAAAGAAAACGCCGTATGGGAATTCATTCAATTCATGATCTCCCCGGAGCAGCAGGCTTACTGGAATGCCCAGACGGGTTACTTCCCCATCACCGTGGCCACCCATGACCTGGATGCCTTCAAAGCGAACGTCGACAAGTATCCCCAGTTCATGACGGCCATCAACCAGCTCCATGACACCAAGCCAGAGTATGCCGGTTCCCTTCTCAGCGTTTTTCCGGAAGCCAGGCAGTTGGTGCAGACGTATACCGAAAAACTGATTAATGGTGAATTGGATGTGGCTGCCACAGTGGAGAATCTATCAAAAGATATCAATGTTGCCATCGAAAACTATAATCTGATTAGCGAGTAAATACAGCTATTCCTGTAAACCTGTTTGTGTATTTGAAAAAGCCGCTTCCATGTTAACGGAAGCGGTCTTAATTATATATTGACACGAAAACAAAAGTGCAGTATACTATTTTTTGCTCATTGTATCTACACCTTCTCTAAATATCATGTTATCATATTCTTCTCCGTTTGTCAAGCCCTTTTCCATATTTTTTATGTGGAGGTTCTGAACATGGATCCATTAATCTTTTCTGATGCTTTTTTGCAAAACCAGGCAATTGAAACGCTGCTTGCTTTAAATGAGGTGACACAAGATTGGGGCCTTCGTCTCTCCCCAGCCCAGGCCCTTTCATTGGTAAAGGCCCGGGAAGAGGCGTTGATATCCACCGGGCGGATTGAACTTGGCAGCGGATGCCTTGAAAAGCTGATCCTGGCCTTTTACGACTCCCCTTATCTTCCAAGCTCCCAGGCGGTAGAAACATTGGAGGATCTTTTGCAAACCTTCTACTATTTCAAAAATGAGTCCTTCGAGAGCCTCACTGATGAGGAATTGCTAAAAGTGATGCGGGAGAAATTTGACGGAGAATGCCATGGCTCCGTAGCTTTATTACAAGGAAAATCTTTGACCGAACTGGTTCAATTCATCCACGGGCTGGAATTGGCAGACGAAAAAGAGGATCAGGAATGGGAGGATGACGATTTTATTGACTGACAAGCTCGCCCTTCAACAAGACCTTAACCTTTTTCAAGCCCGGGAAGAGGATTGGGAAAAACGCCGCCTGGAATTGTATACGCTGCTTTGCCGGCAGGTTGAAGCCTATACCCATGGAGAAAGCAGCTCTGTGCCGATAGAAACGGCGCAAAAACTACTTCAATCCATTTTCTACACCTTGGCTTTGTATGAAAAAGAATCGGGCATCCAGTCAAATATGCCTTTACAGGAAGTCTTTATAAAAGGCAGACAATTGATTGAGGACAAGATAAAAAAGGCTAAACGGCTTTTCTATCTTGTGCAAAACACCTGTCTGGATATTCCCTTTCCTTGCTATAGGGATGCCATTCAAAAAGGCCTTCCCGGCTTTTTTGCGGCCTATTATCCGGATTTTGCGGCCCACGAAACGCCGGGAGATTTTGATTATCCCCTCAGCCAGCCCTGTGAAGAAACAGGCATCATGTGGATTCTTCATTTTCTAAACTGCCTATACTGGGAAAATGTATTTTGCAAACGCTTCTCCCATCAAGCGCTGGCGGAAGCGTTCACAGCCAGGGGGATATGGGGAGAGGCCGTACCCATCAACGTATTTGAAGTCATATTGGATGCCGCTCTGGCGCGGCGGCTGCTTGGCAGAGGTTGGCCGCTTTCCCTTGCAATCCGGCCCGGAGAGGCTGCACGTATTCTGGAACTGCTCCAACCCCTTTCCCATGATAAAATTGCAGCGCTTGTGGAAGAAGCGGTAACGGCACTTTGCCGAGAGGGTCAAATAGAAAGTGAGCCCCTGAAAGCACTGCTGCGCGGCGGTGCATCCTCATTTTGTGCCCGCCTTATCCCGGCGATTGAAGCAGGCGACCTTGGAGCCCTGTTTCCGCCTCCATTGTCCCCCTCCGGCCCCATGATTCCCCTCTTCGGGGCATCCATGCCGGATGAGCAAATGCGCCGTCTGGCCGATGAACTAACCCAATGCCGGCATATTTCTGACAAGCTTTTACTTTTGCACAGGGAAGTACATAGTATCCGGGATCTGATCGATCTCATGGAATGCGGCTGCTTTCAGGACAAGGAGCTGTGCAGGGTCTTCACGCGCATGGAGCGGACGGAGCTTTCCGCTTTATTGCGCATGGGTCCCAGCTGCATATCGGTAAACGGACATTGGCTTTTCCCCAGCATACAGTCGTTGCCTCCAAACGCCCCTACTTGGGAAAGGGAGCTATATGCTTATATGGATACCCTGCACACCTCAGCCCGTCATGAGGTGGAAGATGCGGCAGTACAAATGATCCTGCCTTGAGCTTTCTGTATGCAGGGCTGGACTTCGCTTACCGAAAATGGTAAAATGGCTGCAATTTCCTTGATGTTTTATTGGAAATTTTGGAATTGGAGGGGGAGGCGCATGCCACAATTCAACGCAAACAGCGGTTTTTTGTATGGACTTACTGCTGTGGTCATCCTGTTTGTGCTGGCCCAGTCGGACTATTTTCTCTATCGGGCCTATAAAAGGGCAAAAGAGCTGAACATCAGCACATCGGTTTTGAAAAAAACCATAGCATCCAGCGCACTGTTCACCATCGCCCCAGCGGTAGCCATATTGACCGGGGTCATTTCCCTATCGGCGTTTTTGGGACTGCCCCTGCCCTGGCTGCGCCTAAGCGTATTGGGTGCCATCACCTATGAAATGCCCGCTGCTACCACCACCGCGCTTTCCATGGGGTTGAACACCCAGCAGACCATTATGGATGCCAAGGCGTTTTCCGCCATCGCCTGGGTTATGACATTGGGCATCATTCCCGGTATCTTTGTCATTCTTTTTGGCCTTAAAAAGATACAAAGCGGCATTGTCAGCCTAAAAACCAAAGATGAAAAATGGGGTCAGGCCTTTTTGACCAGCATGTTCCTGGGTATGATTTCCACCTTTCTTGGCATGCTCTTTGCGGATATCCGAAAAGGGCTGCCCGGTTTTATCCCCCTGACGGTTGCGCTGTGCTCCGCCGTATTGATGGCCATCTGCGGGCTGCTTATCAAAAAATGCAAGTTGAATTGGCTGGAGCAGTACGCGCTGCCCATCAGTATGTTGGGCGCTATGGCCCTGTCCATCCCCATCACCGCGCTCATGGGTTAAGGAGGAATACATATGAAAAAGCCATATAGCGAATCAATTCATGTCTTTGGCCGTATATGGGTAGCCGGAGGCATTCTGCTGATGCTGCTGGTGCCCGTTGCTATTTGCACATATTATGACGCATGGCCGGAATTGACCCATGTTTTGAAGGGACTATTGGGCGTAGCACCCATTTTCTGGACGGTAGGCATCATCGAAGTTTTTACCTATACCCCCATGCTGGGCTCCGGCGGTTCGTACCTTGGCTTTATTACCGGCAATCTCACCAACCTGAAGGTGCCCTGCGCCCTCAACGCCATGGAAGCCGCCAATGTGCAACCCGGCAGTGAAGAGGGAGAAGTGATCTCCACCATCGCCATTGCCTCCAGCGCCATTATGACAACGCTCATCCTTTCGTTGGGGGTCCTGCTTTTATCCTATTTGCAGCCGGTCATACAATCCGAGGCGCTGAAACCTGCTTTTGCCAACATTCTGCCTGCCCTTTTCGGCGGACTGGCTGTTGTCTATGTCTCAAAGAATTGGAAGCTGGCCTTGACGCCCCTGGTTTTGATGACGATAGTCTTTCTATTGGCGCCCGGCCTTGCCTCCTCTGTGGGCATACTGGTGCCGGTAGGCGCCGGCGCAGCCATTCTGGCGGCCCGTGTCCTATACAAAAAAGGCATGCTGTAAGGAGGGACTATGATGCTTGGCTGGATGATTGCGGGATCAGCTGCCGCCTTGTTGGCGGTGCTCCTTAAAAGGGCTTTCCTTTTCAAGCCGCTTCAGGAAGAAAAACCGCAAACGCATTTCGTATCAATCAATGAAGAAAAAATCGTCCGGGATATGCAAGCTCTCATCCAGTGCAAAACCGTATCCTGTCGGGACCGCACGCTGGAGGATGCGCAAGCTTTCGAAGAGTTCCCCAAGCTTCTAAAGGCGCTGTTTCCAAAGTTGCATGAAAACCTTCAGCAGGAAGCCATCGGTGACCGGGGCCTGCTTTACAGGTGGCCCGGCAAACGCTCGGATAAGCCCGGTGTGCTCATGGCCCACTATGATGTGGTGCCTGTTCAGGAAGAGATGTGGGATAAGCCGCCTTTTTCCGCGCATGTGGAGGATGGCATATTGTGGGGTCGGGGCACCCTGGATACTAAGGGCACGCTGCTGGGGGTTATGGAGGCAGCTGAACAGCTGATTCAGGAGGGCTTTGTACCCGAAAATGACCTTTATCTTGCCTTTGGAGGCGATGAGGAAATCAACGGCGGAGGCGCGCCCGGCATCGTAGCCGAATTGCGCCGCCGCAGCATTACCCCTGCTTTCGTGCTGGATGAGGGAGGTGCTGTCGTAGAGCATGTCTTCCCCGGCGTAAAGGAACCTTGCGCCCTGATCGGCATTGCAGAAAAGGGCATGACGAATATCATGTTTGAAATAAATTCTGCCGGCGGGCATGCCTCTGCACCGCCGCCCCATACTTCTGTGGGGTTATTGGCACGGGCCGTAGCCCGGGTGGAAGATCACCCTTTCCCCTTTACGCTGACATCTGCCGCAAAAGCCATGTTTTCCGCGCTGGGCCGCAGGTCCTCGTTCCTCTTCCGGCTGATCTTTGCGAACCTTTGGTGCTTTGCGCCACTGCTCGACCTTCTGTGCAAAAAGACCGGAGGGGAGCTGAACGCGCTTACACGCACCACCTGTGCCTTTACGCAAATGGCGGCCAGCCCCACCCCCAATGTATTGCCGCCCAAGGCAAAGGTAGTCGCCAATCTGCGGCTGATTACCGGAGAGACCATGGAAAGCGCCAGAGAGCGGCTCACCCGGGTTATTTCTGACCCGCGTGTGTCAGTACAGGTTCTGGAAGGCGCAAACCCCTCCCCCTGCTCCCCCGCCAGAGGAGAAGCCTGGGAGCGGCTTAAAGGCGCCGTTGAGGAGACCTGGCCCGAAGCCGTTGCCTCCCCCTACCTGATGGTAGCGGCCAGCGATGCCCGGCATTATGCCGGGCTCAGCGAGCATGTATACCGTTTTTCCGCCATGGCCCTCTCCCTTGAGGAGCGGCGCATGATCCATGGCAACAACGAGCGCATTCCGCTTAATAAGCTGTATCAAACCGTTCAGTTTTACCTGCGCCTAATCACAAAGTGCTAAACAAAACAAGGCCGTCTCACAAGAAACACTGTCGGGGGCACCCCCCCCGCCCCCCCCCATAAAGGGTTTGATCCCATAATAATACCATTTTTTCCGCGCCTGTAA
>JAEVYX010000014.1 GCA_023392515.1 Bacillota bacterium
TTGGGGTTGTTGGGGGGGGGGGGCGCGTTTCGCCCCCCCCGCAGCTGCCTTTTTCCGCTTTCCGCATGAAAGAGGTAAAAGCATAGGAAAGCGAGTCTTGCTGCACGCAGCGGGGAGGACAAACACGTGCGCAATGCTTATATTTTGGAAATGACCGGGATTGAGATCGCCTTTCCGGGCGTAAAAGCCTTGGATCAGGTGGACTTCTTTTTGTCAGAGGGGGAAATTCACGCCCTTTTGGGGGAAAACGGCGCGGGGAAATCCACCCTCATTAAATGTTTGACCGGCGTACACCACATGGATGATGGGCAAATCAAGTTTGCAGGTAAAACCATCACCCCTACTACGCCCCAGGCTGCCATAGAAATGGGCATCAGTACCGTGTTTCAGGAAATCAACCTGTGCCCCAATCTAACAGTGGCAGAAAACATATTTGTAGGACGGCAGCCGATGAAACATGGCCTCATCGACTGGCGTGAAATCAACCGCCGGGCAGAAAAGCTGCTGGAGCGGTTTGATGTTCATATTGATGTAACAAGGCCCCTCAGCTTTTATTCCACTGCCATCCAGCAGATGGTATCCATTGTCCGGGCGGTGGATGTACAGGCGAAGGTGCTTATTTTGGATGAGCCCACCTCCTCCCTGGATGAAAAGGAAGTGCAGAAGCTGTTTTCTGTCATGCGGGAGCTGAAAAATGAAGGCATGGGTATCATCTTTATTACGCACTTTTTGAATCAGGTGTTTGCGGTGTGCGACCGGATTACCGTCCTGCGCAACGGACGCCTGGTTGGAGAATATGAAATTCATAATATTTCCAAGCTGGAGCTTATTACCCAAATGATTGGCAAGGACATGAGCACTATGTTTGATTTGAAGCGCGCACCTCAAAAAGACGAGGCTGGGAACATGCTGGAGGCAGAGCATATCGGCATTCCCGGCAGTGTGGAGGATGTGACGCTGTCTTTAAAATCAGGCGAGATGCTGGGCTTTGCGGGGCTGTTGGGCTCCGGCCGCACGGAAACGGCAGAAATGCTCTTTGGCATTCAGAAGCCTGTAAAAGGTGCAGTCCGGGTAAAAGGGCGGCAAACTTCCGTGAAATCCCCCCGGGATGCCATTGCCTGCGGTATGGCCTTTTGCCCGGAAGACCGGAAAAGGGATGGTATTGTAGGAGACTTGTCTGTGCGGGAAAACATCGCTCTGGCGGTGCAGGGCCGCCGGGGGATTTGGAAGCGGATGCCCATCAAGGAGCAGAAGGACCTGGCGGACAAATATGTCAAGATTCTGGGCATCGCCACACCGGACCTGGAAAAAAAGGTAGGCGAGCTTTCGGGCGGCAACCAGCAGAAGGTAATTCTGGCCCGCTGGCTGGCTACAAAGCCTGAAATGCTGATTCTGGATGAACCCACCCGGGGTATTGATGTGGGTGCCAAGGCGGAAATTCAAAAACTGATGATTGACATGTGTGCCCAGGGAATGTCGGTGCTATTCATATCCAGCGAGCTGGACGAGGTTATCCGCTGCTCCAACCGCATTCTCGTCATGCGGGACAGGCAAAAGGCTGGGGAATTCAAAGGGGACGACTGCACCCAGGCCGACATCCTCAACATGATCGCGGGAGGTGGCGCACAGTGAAGCTGGAAAAGCTTTTGCGTTCCAAGGTCACCTGGGCTTTTATGGCTGAATGCCTGATCCTGCTTGTATGCCTCATCATTCGGCCGGATTTTTTCAGCATCAGTTACCAGCCCAGTACCGGCATGCTATACGGCAGCCTGATTGATATTTTGAACCGTTCAGCTGAAATTACCATTATTGCCATGGGCATGATGCTGGTAATTGCTACCGGCGGAACAGATTTGTCCGTAGGCGCTTTGGTGGCGGTAGCCAACTCCTTTTCCCTTAGGCTCATGCGGGGAAGCCTTGCCAATATCGTCGGCGATTACACCATGACGCCGTTTATCTGGGTCATTGTACTGCCGCTGCTCGCCTGCATAGCGCTGGGCGCCTTTAACGGCCTGCTTGTCTCCCGAGGGGGAATGCAGCCTATCATCGCCACATTGATCCTGATGGTGGCAGGCCGGGGTATTGCCCAACTATTCACGGAAGGGCAGCAGTGGACGATACAATACAAGCCCTTCCAGTTCATTGGCCAGGGGAGCATGCTGTTTTTACCTACTCCGGTCATCTTTTGGCTGATTATTGTAGGGGTGATCACCCTGCTTACACGGAAGACGGCGCTTGGCCTGTTTGTGGAGTCGGTGGGCGTTAACGCCAGCGCCAGCCGCCTGACGGGCCTGAACGAGCGGAGGATTAAGCTGCTCGTCTATACCATTTCGGGGCTTTGCGCCGGGATCGCGGGCATGATTTATGGAAGTCGCATCAGCTCCTGCGACGCCAATAACGCCGGCCTCAACTATGAATTGGATGCCATTTTGGCTGTTGTTATCGGCGGGACCAGCATGTCCGGGGGGAAATTCAACATTCTGGGAACAGTGGTGGGCTCCATCATCATACGGACCATTACCACATTTGTGTACTATTTCGGCATCGCAGCGGAAGCTACCATGGCCTTTAAGGCGTTGATCGTTGCTGTGGTTATTATCTTGCAGTCGGAGCCTGTGCGCCAGGCTGTGCAGAGGTATACAAAGCGCCGCAGCAGCATGATGAAAGGAGGTGCCGTCCGTGCTTAACCCCGTTTCCGAAAAAAGACGGCGTTCTCTCATGCAGGTGCTGTTCAACCCCAAATACATCATGGTCTATGCTACCATTGGCATTTTTATGGTTATCTATGTGGTGGGGGCAATCTTCTTTGGGGATAAAGGGTTCACGACGCTGCGCACCTTTACCACCCTGTTTGTGGACAATGCTTATATTGGCATTTCCGCTGTGGGCATGACCATGGTGCTGATTACCGGCGGTATCGACCTGTCTGTGGGAGCGGTAGCATCCCTCACCGGCATGTTCATCGCTTACGGGAATGCTGAGCTTGGCATAGATCCCTTCATTTGCATTGCTTTTTCCATTGCGATAGGGGTTCTGCTGGGCCTGCTCATGGGTGCCATGATTCATTTTTTGAACGTACCCCCCTTCATCACAACATTGATGGGCATGTTTCTTTCCAGAGGCGTATGCGCGCTGATCAGCCGCAACTCCATTGCCATCAAGCATGAGGCTTTCAATGCCCTGGCGGCCTGGAAAATCAAGGTCCCAGATATCAAGCCCATATCCTACATCAATTTCAATGTGCTTTTGTTCTTTGCTGTACTGCTTCTCGGCATTTTCTTGATGCAAGGGACACGGTTTGGCCGCAATGTGTATGCAATAGGTGGCAATGAGCAAAGTGCCAAATTGATGGGCTTGCCGGTGGGCCGCACAAAAATGATGGTGTACGCCTTTAACGGGTTTTGCTCCGCACTGGCCGGGGTGGCCTATGCGCTGTATGTGAAATCCGGCTGGAACTTGAGCCTGCAAGGTGCGGAACTGGATGTGATCTCCTCTGCGGTCATTGGCGGCACACTGCTCACCGGCGGCGTGGGATATGTCTTTGGCACGTTGTTTGGGGTGCTGCTCAAATCCATCATCCCGGCTTTGATTACCTTTAATGGTACATTAAGCTCCTGGTGGGGGCGGATTGCCATTGGGGTGCTGCTGCTTATCTTTATCGGCTTGCAACGGATGGTGGTGGTTTCCACCAACCGCAAAAAAGGTAAGGCGCGAATGTAGTGAATGTTAGCCCTCTCCCTGGGCGTTGCGGGACAGCCGTCCTCCCCCGCGGCGCCCTTTTTCCGTTTTGGGGAGGGGAAAGGCATGGCGCATTGCGGCAAATCGGGGAATATGGTACAATCTGGCTGGCCCACTTTTTGGAGAACATCAGATACATTGGAGGGAAATTGCCTATGGAAGGAATGCTTCCCGCCGGGTTTTCCGCTGCCTGCGAGGGGTTGATTGACTGCTTCCGCCGGGGCGGCAAACTGCTTTTGTGCGGCAACGGCGGCAGCGCAGCCGACTGCGGCCATATCGCCGGGGAATTTTTGAAAAGTTTTCTCTTGCCGAGGTCCTTGCCCGAAGAATTGCTGGACAAGCTTTCTTTTCCCCAGCGGGATCAATTGCAAATGGGTCTGCCCGCCATCGATCTATGCAGCCATGGCCCAGCCATGACAGCCATATTAAACGATCAGGGGGGTGAACTGATCTTTGCCCAGCAGGTAATGGCCTTTGGAAGGCCTGGGGATATGCTGCTTGGCATCTCCACTTCCGGCAATGCGAAAAACGTATCCTTCGCCATGGAAACGGCCAAGGCCCTGGGCCTCACCACCATTGCTCTGACGGGAAAAACCGGAGGGCGGATGGCATCCCTTTGCGATATCTTGTTGAACGTTGAGGAAACTGAAACCTATTTGGTGCAGCAGATGCATTTGCATGTGTATCATCAGCTCTGTATTGCCGTGGAAAAGGCCATGTTTCCTGCGTGACTGGCGGAATGAAGTGGGCATAATAAGGGCAGTTGGCCGTGAGACCAACTGCCCAAGCACTTTTTTGGAAGATCGTTTGTAATGTTATACGCCGACAGCCAGCACGCTCAGAACCGCATTGTTGATGGTGAGGCCCGGCGTGATGTCGATCAGGGAGTTGGTGGAAATGTTCACGGAGTAGGTGTAGAATCCTTCAGGCACAGAATAATCCATAAACTGGAAGCCGAAGGCTTCTCCTTCCAGAACCACCACGGTGGTGGAGAAGGTGTACGTGGAGCCTACACTGATCGGCGCGCCATTCTCCGCGACACGTTGAATCTGGAAGTTGAGCGTGACCGAGATGCCAAGGGGGAGATTGATCGCGCTGGTGAAGTTGAGCAGGTTGTTGGTGCTGCCCATGCCCCGGGTGTCGATGTTGGTGGATACGACGGAAATCGGGGCAGCCAACAGTGTATTGATAATCGGCAGCGGTCCAACGCTGCCGCTATTGGAATTCAATGCTACCTGACGCCGGGGAGGCTCAGGCCTGTAATTCGGTTGAGACATTTGATTTTCTACCTCGTTTCTAATGTTGTTTCCGATGCAGTTTTCGGATCTGATGAGGAAATTGCCTTCGCCGCTCCTCAATTCTTCTTCGCCATATCTGAAATGGCGTGTATCTCTGCCATCGGCTCGGTCGGAGGAATCGCCTTCATCATACCTGAAATGGCGAGCATCTCCGCCTTCGGCCTGATCTGCGAAATCGTCTTCATGGTTCCAAATGTTTCGTAATTCTAAGTCCTCGTTTTGGTTTGCGGGATTGCTGAATTCGCTATCGGAAAAAGGTCCGAAATCGCGTTCGGAATGATTATCGAAGGGCCCTTCGGTATGGTTTTCAAAATTGTCCTGCTCACGGTTCGGCATGTTGTCTTCAGCCGCGCCTGACTCCTGGCCTGGCATCCGCTGCCATGGCCATTCGTATTCCTGAGCGCCCAACTCCTGGCCTAAAAACGGTCTTGGAGTTTTGCGACGCCGTGAGGAAGACCGGCGGCGGTATGCGGGAGCGTATTCATCCGCTGCCGCCATGGAATTGTAGCAGCCGCATCTATACATAATCGTACGATCACCTTTCCAATTAAGTTGGAGAATACTCTCCAATGTAGCTTATGTAATTTGGCCCCCTGTTGTGTGTTCCGATCAAGGACGATATGACAAATAGGCGCAACTTATCTTTGAAAAGCAGGAAAGGCGTCTCAAGGCGCCGGATCAAAGGGATCTAGAAATGTGATGAATCGGAAAATTGTATCCTTTTTTGTTGTTTCGCTTGACACAAATCAAGAAGCATGATAGTATAATCCCTGCGGCGAAACAAGGAGCCGGGCCCAAGCATCTTGTAAAGCCTGGCGGATCTTACGAACGGCGAAGGATTCTCTTGCGGGCGTGGCGGAATGGCAGACGCGCCAGACTTAGGATCTGGTGCCGAATGGCGTAAGAGTTCAAATCTCTTCGTCCGCACCAATTCCTTCCCGGGAGCATATGCGGTAGTAGCTCAGTGGTAGAGTGCCACCTTGCCAAGGTGGATGTCGCGAGTTCGAATCTCGTCTACCGCTCCATTCGCGGGTGTAGCTCAATGGTAGAGCTCCAGCCTTCCAAGCTGGTCACGTGGGTTCGATTCCCATCACCCGCTCCAGCTTTTGGGAAAGATATCCCTCTGCCTTTGAAAAAAGTACGGTTTATACCGTGCTTTTTTTGTTTATAATAGCGGGGGTTAAGGGATGAAGACGAAGGGAAAATGCATGGCCGGTTTCTGAATGGTGTAAACTGGACAAAATAGGGAAAAAGGGCTACACTAATTGTGAAACAAATCGCAGGGAGGTTTTGCCATGTCAAAAATAGATGTAGTGCGCGCGGCTATGATGGCCGCACTGAAAAACCAGGAAAAAGCCCGGAAGGATGCCCTTTCGCTGCTTTTGTCCGCTTTGAAGGCAAAATTTATCGACAAGCGGGCGGACCTGACCGAGGATGAGGAAAACGCCATCATTCTCAAGGAAATCCGACAAACCCAGGAAACGCTGGAAAGCGCCCCGGCAAGCCGCACTGACATTATTGAAGAATGCCGGCTGCGCATGGCAGTGTATCAGGAATTTGCCCCCAAGCAGATGGCTGCGGAAGAAGTCGAGGCGATCATTCGGGAAACCCTTAAGGAATTGGGGATTGAAACGCCTGCCGCAAAGGATAAGGGGCTTATCATGAAAACCCTTATGCCCAAAGTGAAAGGAAAGGCAGACAGCGGTCTTGTGAATAACCTGGTGTCCGCACTGTTTTCCTGAGGAAACACGCGATCCATTGTCCCGGCGATATCCTCTCCCACAGCCGGGATATCTCATGTTCACCTGAAAAGGAGGAGAAAACCATGGCCAAAACAAATGTTGTGGACTGGAAAACCATCGAAGGCTTTGTAACCGACGCGTTTTGCGGGTATGGCGTTCCCCGGGAGGATGCGAAAATCTGCGCGGATGTGCTGCTGGAGTCTGACCGCCGGGGCATCGAATCCCATGGGGTGAATCGCTTTAAGCCGATCTATCTGGACAGGATCAAAGCCGGAATTCAGAATCCGGTGACAAAGTTTGAAATTGTCCGGGAGACGCCTACAACCGCCGTGGTGGACGGCCATGACGGTATGGGCCAGGTAATTGGAACGCGGGCCATGGAACTGGCTATCCAAAAAGCTAAAAAGTATGGCATGGGCATGGTGGCCGCCCGCAATTCCTGTCATTATGGCATCGCGGGGTACTATGCTACCATGGCAACGAAAGCGGGCATGATTGGCATTACCGGCACCAACGCCCGCCCCTCCATTGCACCTACCTTTGGGGTGGAAAACATGCTGGGTACCAACCCCCTCACCTTCGGCATGCCCACGGATGAGGAATTCCCTTTCGTTCTGGATTGTGCCACCTCCATCACCCAGCGGGGGCGCATTGAATACTACGACCGCCTGGGCAAACCCACCCCCGCAGGGATGGTTATCGGTCGGGACGGTGAAACCAAAACGGATTCAAAAGCCATCCTGAAAGATTTAAACACTGGCCACGCGGCGCTGGCTCCGTTGGGCGGCATTGGCGAGGAATTGGCGGGCTATAAAGGCTATGGCTATGCCACCGTGGTGGAAATATTGTCTGCAGCCCTGCAGCAGGGGAATTTCTTGCGCGCGCTGACTGGCATCGGCCCCAACGGGGAAAAGATTCCCTTCCATTTGGGCCACTTCTTTATGGCGATTGATACCGAGGCCTTTATGGGCCTGGATGCTTTTAAGAAGACCTGCGGCGATATTCTGCGGGATTTGCGCGGTTCGCAAAAAGCCCCTGGACAGGAGCATATTTATACCGCAGGAGAAAAGGAATACATGGTCTGGCAGGAGCGCAAGGACAAGGGCGTTCCCATCAATGACGCTGTACAGAAGGAACTGATTACGATACGGGATGAATTGGGGTTAAGCAAATACCGCTTCCCCTTTGAGTGAGGTTAATAAAATGGATATTCGTGAAGCGTCGCTGAAAAAGCATTACGAGTGGCAGGGAAAAATTGAGGTGGTTTCCCGTACCCCCATCGAATCAAGAGAGGATTTGTCCCTGGCCTATACCCCCGGCGTAGCCCAGCCTTGCCTTGAGATTCAGAAGGATTATGAAAAATCCTTTGTGCTGACGAGGCGGCACAATCTGGTTGCTGTGATCACCGACGGCACCGCCGTATTGGGCCTGGGGGATATCGGCCCCGAGGCTGGCATGCCGGTCATGGAAGGGAAATGCGCCCTTTTCAAAGCCTTTGCCGACGTGGATGCTTTTCCTCTTTGCATCCGCTCCAAGGATGTGGACGAACTGGTGCGCACCATCTATCTTTTGTCCGGCAGCTTTGGCGGCATCAACCTGGAGGATATTTCCGCCCCCCGCTGCTTTGAGGTGGAGCGCCGTCTGAAAGAGATGTGCGATATCCCCGTGTTCCATGATGACCAGCACGGTACCGCTGTGGTCGTGGCCGCAGCCCTTTTAAATGCCTTGAAGGTTGTAGGGAAGGACATTTCCCAGGTGAAGGCGGTATTAAACGGCGCGGGCTCGGCAGGCATTGCCATTGCCAAGCATCTGATGAACCTGGGCCTAGCGCATCTGACGCTGGTGGACCGCTTCGGCATCCTTTGTGAGGGCATGACGCAGATGAATCCTTCCCAGGCGGAAATGGCGCAAGTTACCAACCGGGAACACCTTATGGGCAGTTTGGCGGATGCCCTTCGCGGTGCAGAGGTCTTTATCGGCGTATCTGCCCCCAATGTACTCACCCAGGACATGATTCGCACCATGGCAAAAGACCCCATCGTATTCGCCATGGCCAACCCCACTTCGGAAATCATGCCGGATCTGGCTGTTGAAGCCGGAGCCAAAGTAGTGGGCACGGGCCGCAGCGATTTTGCCAACCAGATCAATAACGTTCTGGCCTTCCCCGGTATCTTCCGGGGTGCTTTGGATTGCCGGGCCAGCGCCATCAACGAGGAAATGAAGATGGCCGCCTCCCATGCCCTGGCCGATCTGGTAACCAATGAGGAGCTTCGGGCGGACTATATCCTGCCGAACCCCCTGGATAAGCGGGTGAGCAGGGCTGTGGCGGACGCAGTCATGAAGGCAGCCAGGGAAACAAAAGTGGCGAGGATTTAAAGGAAATGTGATATAAAGGGTCTTGAAGGGGAGGCATCCTTTTGAAAAAGGATGCCTCCCCTTCACCCCTCCAGGAAAACTTTATCTAGGGGAGAAAATGGATATTTATCTGAGTAGCAACTGATAGATGCTGATGGGGCGGGGTGCCTGCGTTGCATTTTATCCTCCCGTATCGTACAATACGGAGAGCATTTTCATTCCACCCCTTCACGTTTTCTACGCCGAAAAGGAGGATTCCCATGCTGACCAAACAGCAGCGGGCGCTTCAAGCCATGACCGCCTTTTCCCGGTTTCGCTGTCCAGTCTGCCTTTCCCCTATGGCTGTCAGCGGGGCAGCCCTATGCTGCAGCCGCGGGCACAGCTATGATGTATCCCGGAAAGGCACGGTCCATCTGCATCATACCACGGTGGATAATCAGTATGACAGGGCCTTGTTTGAGGCTCGTCGTGCTGTTTTTGAGGCAGGCTATTATGCACCGGTGGCGCAGGCAATCAGGGAGACCCTAGCCCCCCTTGCTCCCACCGCCATTTTGGATGCCGGCTGCGGGGAAGGGTACTATCTTTCCCAGATGAAAGATTCTTTTCCCAGCTGCGTGATGGCGGGGATTGATCTTGCCAAGGCGGGGATTGCATTATCTGCCGGGCGGCCGGAGGAAATTCTCTGGTGCGTGGCAGATTTAAGCCGCCTGCCCTTTCAGGATAATGTGTTTGACGCGGTGATGAATATCCTGACCCCCGCCAACTATGAGGAATTTTCACGGGTCCTGCGCCCCGGTGGGCACCTCCTGAAGATTATGCCGGGCAAGGAATATCTGGAGGAAATTCGAAAAGCGCTGCCTCATACGGAAGATTCCTATGATGAGGACCGGGTGACCGCCCATCTGAAAAAACATATGAAGCTTATCTCCCAACAGCGTATTTTTTACCGGATGGACCTATCTTCCCAAGCTTTTCAAAACTTCACAATCATGACGCCGCTGACTACTGCCCTCTCCGAATCCGAGCGGGAGAAGCTGGTGCAGTCTGTCCCTTCGAATATCACAATTGATCTTCAGCTGGTCGTTTGCACCATGTAAAGGATTCCGGCGACTTGCACATATACGCTTGTATGTTGCTTGTTTTTGTGCCGCAAATGTGCTTGACATCCATACATGTGTGTGTTATATTGGCACGGTGCTTTGAACTTCAAAGCATTTTTAAAGGGAGGGCGTGCTATGGAAGGGGAAAGCAGAGTTGTCAACCGTATGCTGGTATCCCTTTTTCATGATGTTTTGAGAATAGAGGAGCAAACCCTTCACACCGGGGCCCATGATGACCTTTCTATGCGGGAAATTCATGTGGTGGAGGCGGTTTGTGCTGCAGGGGATCAGAATACCATGACTGCGCTTGCAGCCCGGCTTCATGTAACCACAGGATCCCTGACCGTGGCCGTTGCAGCCTTATGCCGCAAAGGTTACCTGCTTCGCAACCGTTCCACGATTGACCGGCGGCTTGTTCATATTCAACCTACGGAAAAGGGAAGCTTGGTTGCCAAAGCACACGAGGCTTTTCATGACCAGATGGCCCAAGCGGTATTGGAATGCCTGGAGCCTGATGAATTGCCTGTCTTTTTAAAAGCCCTGCGCGGCATTACCACTTATTTTGAATCGAAGGAGTCTCCCAAAGCATGATACATATTATTACTGACAGCATGTCAGACTTATTGCCCCGGGAAGCGCAGGAGATTGGCGTGGAAGCGCTGACGCAGCGTATCCAGTTTGGCCGGGAGACGTTTGAAGATAATGTCATACTCAGCCGGGACGAATTTTATCAGCGCCTTTCCGCTGCCAAGGAACTTCCCAAAACAAGTCAGGTTACTCCGGAAGCTTTTTTGTCCGCTTATGAGCGGGCATTATCCCGGGGTGAAGATGTGCTGGTGATTACAGGCTCCAGCGAATTGAGCGGCACGTATCAATCAGCTGTGATTGCAAGGGATATGGCCTCTCAAAAAGAAAAGATTTATCTGGTGGACACACTCAGTGCGTCGCTTGGTGAAGCCATTTTGGTGTATGAGGCGGCTCGCCTAAGGGATGCGGGGAAAGACGTGAACACCATACAAAAGGCGCTTCTGACCTTGATTCCCTATCAGGCATTGGCAGGCCAGGTGGATGATCTGAAATATCTTTACATGGGCGGACGGTTGTCCTCCGTTGGGGCCAAGGTGGGAACGATTCTTCATTTGAAACCCATGCTGTGCTTAAAGGCAGGCAAATTGGAAATGGGCGGTTTGGTCCGCGGCAGCCGCAGCGCCCAGGAGTGGCTGGCGCAGCAGCTGAAGGATTTCCCCCCGGATCCCCAATATCCCGTTCATTTTGCCAGCGCAAATGATCCGGCAGGTATTGAAAAGCTGAAAAGCTTTCTTGAACAAAAGGGGTTGATGCCTGCTTTCCATCGAACCCTTGGCATAGGCTCTATCGTGGGCACCCACACGGGGCCTGGCTGCCTGGCGATTAGCTGGATTCGCAAGGCTGCGGAAAATAAGAAGTAAGAATTTTCCGATTGTATTCAAATAAAAGTGGCTGTCAGTTTTGAATTGACAGCCACTTTTTATATGAGATTTCGAATGGATAAGTAAAATGAAGAATTTTCAGCCGTTCCTTACCCGACCTTGTCCGGAATCTGATACACATACCTGGTCATGCAAAAGTCTTCGCCGCAAGTGGTTACCTGGCAGATGGAGCCGTCGGCCTTGAAGCCCAATTGCTCATATCCGTAACGGGAGCGCAGGTTATCTCTCAAAAGCCATACCCGCACTTTTTTGCTGCCCATCCCGGCCAGGTCCTTTAGAATGTAGGATACCAGAGCCCCGCTGAATTGGGTCGGTGTGCCCGGCAAAATTTCCAGGTTCACAATTTCTCCTTCGGACTTTTGCATGCCCGCTTCGGCTTCCTGAAGTCTATAAGCGGTAATGGCCCGCATCGCTCCGTCAAGTAGCAAAACAAGCACCCGCATTTGTGGCGTTTGCAGCCATTCCTGAATATTTTTGCCCCAGCAGTCCGCTTCTTTCTGGTTCTGCAGGGCGGGGAACCCCTGATAGGTTTGAAGGCGGTATTCTTTGTGCAGTTGAACCATGTCCTGAATATCCGACGGCTCCGCCGGGCGGATTACATGTTTTTGCATACCTCTCACACAAGGCGCAGCCCGGCTGCCGCCTGCTCGTCATAGTACTTGGCCAAGAGTGTGCGAATGCGGTTGTAAGGGCTGAGCAGTTTACTCAGCGACCTGTCATGGTTCAGGGTAGCAATAATGTACGCCATGTATTTGCTCATGTCCGCTTCCACAAACCAGGGGGCAGCGAGCAATTCGGGGGTGCGGTAGGTAAGGTTTGTGGCGATTACCTTGGTGATGGTGCCCTCTTCATAGGCTTTATGGAACATATCCAGGCCGTTGGTGAAAAAGGCGAAGGTAGCAGCTGCAAAGATACGATTGGCTTTGCGCTTTTTAAGTTCCCTGGCCAGGTCGATCATGGAATCGCCGGAAGAAATGATATCGTCGGCGACAAAAACATCCTTGCCTTCCACGTTATCGCCCAGGTATTCGTGGGCAATGATGGGGTTGCGGCCGTTAACAACGCAGGTATAATCCCTGCGCTTATAGAAAAGGCCCATATCCACACCAAGTACGGAGGAATAGAAGATGTTGCGGTCGATGGCGCCCTCGTCGGGACTGACAATCATCATGTGCTCTTTATCGATTTGAAGATCCTTTTCCTTGCGCAAAAGGGCCTTGAAGATTTGATAGGACGGAAGAACGCTTTCAAACCCGATCAGCGGGATCGCATTTTGCACCCGGTTGTCATGGGCGTCGAAGGTGATGATATTGGATACACCCATCTGCTCCAATTCCTGAAGGGCCACAGCACAGTCCAGGCTTTCCCGTGAGGTGCGGCGGTGCTGGCGGCCTTCATAAAGCATGGGCATGATGACGTTGATGCGCTTGGCCTTGCCGCCGATAGCAGCGATGATGCGCTTCAGGTCCTGAAAGTGGTCATCCGGGGACATGGGTACTTCTTTCCCGTACATTTGATAGGTGCAGTTATAGGCGCCTACATCACACAGAATGTAGATATCGTAACCACGGACGCTTTCCTTGAGCATGCCCTTGGCTTCGCCGGTGCCAAACCTGGGGCAGTAGGCTTTAATCAGGAAGTCATTGCGCTCAAAGCCCGGTGCACTGATGAGCATGCTCTCCTCCTGCGCTTCCTGGTGGTCCCGCCATTTCATCAGCCAGGCATTCACCTTTTCGCCTAAGGCTTCCGTACCCCGCATGGCTATAAGACCCAGGGGTCCGGCGGGAACCGACAGGAATGCATCCTTGTTCCAGTCGCTCATGAAATCCGTCACACCATCATCCTCTTCCACTCGCATATTCGATTACTTACATTATACATTAAATCCTAACCAGTGAGAAGGCGTTTCCCGAAAAAGAAAGTATAACTGTCATTCTTGTCGGAAAATGACGGAGGAAATTTTATAAACCGCCCAAAGTATAAAAAGACTCTCCTATAGGATATGCAGTTTCTTCCATATTATTTATCCTGGGCAGGCAAGAAATCCGTTTACATCCCGCTTTTTGTGTGATACAATGGCTCCACACCGATGAGGGGGAAAAAAGGACATCCGTACGGGGCGAAGCGAGCTGGGGAAAGTGGAAGCCCGGCCCATCCGGCGGCAGTTTATGGGCCCCCGAGGGCGCACCGAATCCGTAAGGGTGTAGGCTGCGACGGCGGTCCCCCGTGAAAGGGATGGAGCATGGACTTATGCCATGCTCGCAAAGTGGGCGCATCTGCGCCAACCGGGGTGGCACCGCAGGCAACTGTCCCCAGAAAAAAGAGGGGAACGGCTGCTTTTTTTATGCCCTTTCCCATGAAACAAGGAGGTCTATACCATGGAAAACACACAGCCCGCCGCGGAAAAAAAGCAGATCATCTTTTCCGGCATTCAGCCTTCCGGCACACTGACACTGGGCAATTATATCGGCGCGCTGCGCAATTTTGCCACGCTGCAAAATGATTACGATTGCATTTACTGCGTAGTGGACCTGCACGCCATCACCCTGCGCCAGAACCCGGCGGAATTGCGCCGCCGCTGCATGGAGTTGATTGCCGTCTATATCGCCTGCGGCCTGGACCCTGAAAAAAGCCTTCTCTATTGCCAAAGCCACGTCAGCGCTCATGCGGAGTTGAGCTGGGTTTTGAATTGCTTTACCTATATGGGTGAACTGAGCCGCATGACCCAGTTTAAGGACAAATCCCAAAAGCATGCGGAAAACATCAACGCCGGGCTGTTTACCTATCCTGTGCTGATGGCTGCGGACATCCTGCTTTACCAGACCAACCTGGTTCCGGTTGGTGTGGACCAAAAGCAGCATTTGGAATTGTGCCGGGATATTGCCATCCGCTTCAACGGCGTTTATGGCGATGTGTTTACCATACCTGAGCCTTATATCCCCAAGGTGGGCAGCAAAATCATGAGCTTGCAGGAACCCACCCGCAAAATGTCCAAATCTGATCCCGAAGAAACCTATGTGGCGATCTTGGATGCGCCCGAGGTTATCCGCAAGAAGATACGCCGGGCAGTTACCGACAGCGAAGGCAGCATCAGGTTCGACCAGGAGGGAAAGCCGGGCGTATCCAACCTGCTCAGCATCATCAGCGCCCTGGGCGGCGGGGAAATTTCCAGGCTGGAGGCTGAAATGGCCGGGCAGAATTACGGTGCATTAAAGGACAGGGCAGCGGATGCCATTATCGCAGCCCTTGCGCCCATTCAAAAGGAATATGAAAAGCTGATTGCCGACAAGGCCTATATTCAGCAGATCATGAATACCCATGCCGAACGGGCCGATGCACGGGCCTTGCGCACGCTGCGCAAAGTTCAAAAGAAAGTGGGCTTTGCCCCCCGGGCGTAAAAAGCCTAGGCATACTTTCTGTAAGGTTAAAATTTTCAAAAGCTGTCCGGCGGAGCAAATAGCTGCCCCGTGGGACGGCTTTTTTATTGCATTTCAGAATTATGAAGAAGTTTTTACAATTTCCTGGAACAAAATGCATATGCCCGGCGTTGATTAATAGGCAGCAAATTGAAAAAGCGGAAATAGATCTACTGGTTTGGAAAAAAGTCTCAAAAGGGTGTCCCACTCTTTCGTTTGAAAAACACAGGGGTATAAGGGCGCGATCGGGCGGCTCTCAATCTACCGTTTTTTATGCGGAACGAGAAAATGAAAAACTTACTTGATGTAGGGAGGCTTATCTCATGAAAAAGGTCATAATCCCCATCCTCATGCTGGCGTTGCTGCTCTTATGGGCGCCCGCCCTGGCCGCGCCGGGAGACGCGATACTCTTTAGTCAAACCCAGCGCACCGAAATGGGGCTCAGCGGTGATGATTCCGCCATTGCAGCCGTAGCGGATACCCTGTACATTTTTACAGAGCAAAAGATTTTTACTTGGAAACTGGGGGAGGAAAAGCCCACGCTGGCGGCATCGGACGTGCCCAGTGCAAGGATGTACAGCACGATGGAAGATGCTGCTACCACACTGAAAGATCAGGCGGACTATGCCACAACCACCATCTTTACCTGGGATGGGAAGCTGTATGGAATTAATGGGCTGAACGGCTTTGTATATCCTTTGACCATTGCCGAGGGAAAAGTGAATTATGGCGAGCCTGTGAAACTGGCTTGGGATAACATGACGGAAAAGGACGGGGATTACGCCTACACCCGCGCAATTACCCGCCTTACCGTTATGGACGGGAAATTGTATACCCTCATCCGTTCCTACAACGAAAACTATGATAAGCCCACCTTGGCTGCCTTTGACCTTACGACCGGTGAAAAGCAGGTTTTTGACTCCGCTGCCTTTGTGCAGGATATCACACCCTATAAGGATGGGAAACTGCTTGCCCGTGTTTTTGATGCAAGCACTGCATATGAAGGCGAACAAAAGGATTGGAAAAAGCCTACCCTGGCCGTGTTCGATCCGGCGGCGGGAACGCTGACAACCGTTGCAGAATTTGAAACCATGGACATCTTTGGCCTGTGCTACTCGTCCGAAAACGATACCCTGTATTATGCCATTGCAAACCAGGTTCGCATGATGCCGGGTCTTGGCGCGCCCCAGCAGGCGGCCTATTTGGTACTGCAGTATGCCTCCGAGGGCAACGTGGCGCTTCTGCCCGGCGGAATGTATGTTATTCCCTCCTGGGAAGGCATTTTCGTGTGCAATACCGACCCTCAATTCCTGCCTACTGTCAAATTGTCCGCCTACGGCCTGTATGCCGATGATACGGCAATGGCTTTCAGCGCCGCGCATCCCGAAGTGGCATTAACCTTCAACCAGAATGTGTATTTTGACAGCCCCGAGACCTTGGCTCAGGCCATGGTATCTGCTGACCAGTCGTTTGACCTGTATCAGTTGAGCCTTTCTTATGAAGGCTTTACCAGCCTCATGGAAAAGGGCTATTGCGCGGATCTGAGCAACATACCCGCCTTATCGGAGCAGGTGGCGCAAATGTACCCCTTCCTGCAGGATGCGGTGAAGAAGGATGGCAAGCTCTTTGCTGTTCCTTCCCAATTGTGGGGCTACGGCCTGTGCTACTCCAAGACAAACTGGGAAGAAGCCGGAATCCCTATGGAGAAGCTGCCCACCACCTACAAGGAATTTCTGGATCTTTTGGTTTGGTGGGCTGAAGAGGGCAAGGATGAGTATCCGGGCTACCAGTTCCTGGAGGGAACAAGCGACTATAACCTGACCCTGACAAACAAGACCATTGATGCCTACATCCAATACTATCAATCCATTAAGCAGGATTTGACCTTTGATACGGATTTGTTCCGCAAGCTGATGACCGCGGTAGAATCTGTAGAAACAGATGAAATCGACATCGCAACGGATAACGATCCAATGGCGCTTGCAGCCGGCAAAAGGATGGCGATGAGTGAGGAACTGTATGAAAAGCCTGCGCTTTTCATGGATTACTACGATTGGCTGTCCGTAGGTTCCGGCAACGACTATGCTACGCCGCTCCCCCTGCCCCTGGATGAAGGGCTGCCCCTTGGCATTGCCGCTTATGTGCAGGTAATTTTCATCAACCCCAACAGCCCGAATTTCGATATGGCGGTAGAGTATATCACCACTTATTTGGCCCATATGCAAAAGAGCATTCATATTGCCATGTTCCCCAATGATAGCGAACCCGTTCGCAACCCTGACTTTGAAAGCTGGATGGCAAACTGGGAAGCGGAACTTGCAAAAATGAAGGCTCAGCTGGAAACGGCTGCTCCGGAAGAGAAAAAGGATTTGGAAACCAACATTCAGTGGTATGAGAAAGCGCTGGCCAACAGGGATCAGTACGCTTGGTCTGTAAGCGCTGAAAGTATCGCCAGGTATCGTGATTTGGCCCAATATGCCTTTGCAACGGGAGAAAACATTCTCAATTATAACAGCAAAGAAGGCGCTTCCGAAATTCAGACCCTCTTGCAGCGGTATACGGATGGACAGCTGCCCTTGGAACAGTTCATTCGTGAAATTAACAATAAAGTGCGCATGATTCAAATGGAAAGACAATAATTGAGCGATTCCTGTACATATCCCTTGTATGCAAACGCGTGCAAGGGATATGTTGAAAAATACTGGAATACGGCGGCACTCACTTCCGATTAGTTTTAATTTTAATGGAAAGGCAGTAATGCACAGAAGGAAAACAAAAAAGGAGAGGACCTACATGAAAAAAACGTTGCTTCTTACCTTGGCTTTAATTCTCATGATCCTTGCGCTGCCCGCCTCGGCGGGGCCGGGGGATGCAGTGATCCTGTCACAGGAACAGCGAAAGGAAATAGGAATCTCACCGGAGAATTATGGAACCAGTATGGTGGCCATGGGGGATACGCTGTACCTTTTGACAGGTACCGATATCCTGACCTGGAAGGCGGGGGAGGAAAAGCCGGCACTGGCCGCATCAGGCCTGCCGAAAGTCAACTGGTACGATGGCTTGGACCAGGCCAAGAAAGATGTCGGTGATCAAGCCATATACGCCTTGAGATATTTGTTCTCCTGGGAAGGCAAATTGTATGGACTGAACGGATTAACCGGGGCTGCCTTCCCCTTGACTATTGAGGGGGGTAAGGTAACCTATGGCGATCCTGTACAGCTGGATTGGGAAGACATGATCTTGAAAGGTGAGGGATACAGCTATCCCTACACGCTCATGCGCCCTACGGTTGCAGGCGGAAAACTGTATACCATTCTCCGCGGCTACAATGAAGATTATGATAAGACGCTGTTTCTCTCCTTTGACCTGCAAACGGGAGAGAGGCAGAAGCTTGCGCCTCAGTATGTGCAGGACATTTCTGCCTATAAGGATGGGACGCTTCTCCTGAAGGTCTATGATCAGAGCAAGGCCTATGATGAGGAAAAAGGAGCCTGGCGAAATCCTACCCTGGCCATCTGGGACCCAGCCGCGCAAACTTCCGCCGATGTGGGAGAAATGGATACGCAGTCCGTGTATGGCATTGTGTATTCACCGGAAAACGACACCTTGTATTACACAACGGCAAACCAGATTCGCATGATGCCCGCGCTGGGTGCATCTGTACAGGCGGCATTCCTGCCGCTTGAATATGGCGGAGAATTTGATGCCGTAATGCTTTCAGGCGGGCTGTATGTCTTGAACGCTTGGGATCAAATTTACGTGCGCAACGCAGATCCCCAATATCTGCCCACAAAAATCCTGGCTCTGTATGGCATGTATTCCAACAATGCCTACCGCGCGTTTACCGCGAGCCATCCCGATGTGGCTGTTACCATCAATCAGGATACGTACTATGAGACGACGGAAGCAATGGCCCAAGCTATGGTTTCCAAGGACAAGTCCTTTGATATCTATCAATTGAACCTGGGCTATGATGGCTTTGTAAACCTCATGGAAAAAGGCTATTGTGCGGATTTGACGGACCTTGGTACGCTTCAGGCTGAAGTTTCGAAAATGTACCCCTTCTTGCAGGAGACCGTGCGCAAGGATGGCAGGCTCTATGCCGTGCCGACGGAAATGTACGGCTATGGCCTCAGCTATTACAAAAAGAATTGGGAGGAAGCGGGTATTCCCCTGGATAAGCTTCCCCATACCTATCTTCAGTATCTGGAGTTTATCGCCTGGTGGGCAGAGGAAGGGAAGGACGCGTATCCCGGATACAACCTGGTAGAAGGTATTGCCGATTACAAAGCGATGCTGTTTGACAAAACAATTGAACTGTATTTGCAGCATTACCAGGCCACGGGGGAGAAGCTTTCTTTTGATACGCCTCTTTTCCGCAAGCTGATGGGGGTGATTGAATCCATCAACTATGAGGAAATAAACGTTCAGGCGGAGACGGACGAGGATTATACGGAGCTTTACGAAATCCCCTCTCTGTTTATGGATTACTATGATTGGCTGAATGTGTACAGCTCCGGCGGCAGCGACTATGTTCTTCTGCCCATGCCCTTGGACGAGGGGCTGCCCGTCCTGGTGGCTGCCAATGTGCAGGTGGCCTTGATAAATCCCAACAGCGCCAACATCGACCTGGCGGTGGAATACCTGGAATCCCAGCTCATGAACATGGATCGCAGCATGCATATTCTTCTCTTCCCAGAGGATAACGAGCCTGTGCCCAACGACAGATATGAGGAAACAATCAAGAACTGGGAGAAGGAACTGGCCTCCCTTCAGGAAACCTTGCTAACCGCGTCCGCCGAGCAAAAAAAGGATCTCCAAACGCGGATTGATATGTACCAGGACATACTCTCCCACAAGGAAGATTACCAATGGGACATTTCGAAAGAGGGAATAGCCGCTTACCGGGAGATGGCAAAAAACGCTTTTGCCATGGGGGACAGCGTATTGAATTACCGCAACCAGGGGGGAGCCGCCGAAATCCGTGAGTTGATGTCCCGCTACCGGGATGGTCAGTTGCCTTTGGAGCAGTTTATACGCGAGGTTGATAATAAAGTGCGCATGATTCAAATGGAAAGGCAGTAATGTAACGGAGGGAAACAAAAAAGGAGAGGATCTCTATGAAAAAAACGGTGATGCTTCTTGCCGCGTTGCTCTCTATCCTCTTCGCGCTCCCCGCTGCGGCGGGCCCGGGGGATGCACTGCTGTTGACGTCTGAACAGTGTATTGAACTGGGATTGGGTTCATTGTCTGCCGGAACCAGCATGACGGCTATTGGGGATACTCTGTATTTGATGACAGGAAGCAGCATCGTAACCTGGAAGGCCGGAACGGGAAAGCCAACCCTCGCCGCCTCCGGCCTTCCGGTATACAATTGGTATGACAGTGACGAACAGGCCAGGGAAACTCTGGGTGGTCAGCTGCCCTATGCCCTTCGATATCTGTTTTCATGGGAAGACAAACTATACGGGCTTAACAGCTTCACGGGGATTGTCTATCCCCTGACATTGCAGGGCGGCAAGGCGATATTTGGCGAGCCTGTTAAACTGGCATGGGAGAACATGACCGATCAGCAGACGTACGGTTCCAGCTACCAATACCCGCTGCTCCGCCTTGCCGCGGCAGACGGGAAGCTGTATATGCTGATGCGGGGCTTTGATGATGCCTATGAAAAGACCACCCTCATCTCTTTTGACTTGAAAACAGGCGTAAAGCAGACCTTTCCGATAGAACATGTGCTGGATTTCACCCCTTATAGGGATGGAAAGCTCATTGTGGAAATTCATGACCAGGCCACCGCTTTTGACGAGGAGGAAGGTATCTGGCACAAGCCGTCTCTTGCTGTCTGGAACCCGGAAACAAATCAGATGACGGAAGCAAAAGAGATGGATTGGTCGCCTGCCTACGGTATTGTTTATAATGAAGCAAACGATACCCTGTATTTCTCAACGATTTATCAAATCCGCATGATGCCATCCCTGGGCGCTTCACAGCAGGCCGCCTACCTGCCTTTGGATTATTCGGGGGAAAGCAGCAATTCCCTGATGCTGGATGGCGGCCTGTATGCTTTCGCCTTTTGGAACGGGGTCTATGTTCGCAATGCCGATCCGCAGTATCTTCCCACAAAAACCCTGTCCCTGTATGGTATGTATGCAAACAACGCCTACAATGCCTATACGGCATCCCACCCGGATGTGGCGGTCAGCATCAATCAGGATGTCTGGTTTGAATCTCCTGAAGCATTGGCAAAGGCCATGGTTTCTGGCGATAACGCGTTTGACATCTATCAGCTGGACCTGAGTTATGACGGCTTTTCAAGCCTTCTGGAAGAGGGTTACTGCGCGGATTTGACGGACCTGGGCACGATCGGCAAAGAAGTATCAAAAATGTATCCCTTTTTGCAGGAGGCGGTGCAAAAGGAAGGCAGGGTTTACGCCGTACCGATGGAGATATACGGTTATGGCCTCAGCTATAGCAGGACGGGATGGGAAGAGTCCGGAATCCCCTTGGAGAAAATTCCTCAAACCTTCCTTGAATATTTGGAGTTTGCCGCCTGGTGGGCGGAGGAAGGCAAGGAGGTATATCCGGGATATCAATTGTTGGACGGCATATCCGATTATCAATCCACACTGCTTGATAATACGATTGAATTGTATCTGCAGCATTTTCAGGCAATCGGGGAGGATGAAACCTTTGATACGCCGCTTTTCCTGAAGCTTATGAAGGCGTATGAATCCATCGACTTTGAGAAGTTGAATCTGAAAGCGGAATCAGATGAGGATTTTGGAAGGCGGTATGAGACACCTGCCCTGTTTACGCCGTACAGCGACTGGCTCAATGCATATCATCAGGTGGATTCCAGCGACATTCCTTTGCCCCTGCCCCTGGACGAAGGCCTGCCCGTCCTGGTGGCTGCCAACGTGCGGATATCCTTCGTGAATCCAAACAGTAAATATATTGATCTTGCGGTGGATTATCTGGAAACACAGCTCAACGTTATGGAGCGCAGCGCACATATCCTGCTCTTTCCGAATGACAATGAACCCGAGCCTGAAACCCATTTTGAGGAAATGATTGAAAGCTGGGAAAGGGAATTGACATCCCTCGAGGAATCCCTTGCGACTGCGCCTCCCGAAAGCAAAAAGGATATCCAATCGATGCTTGAAACGTATCAGGATCTTCTCGGCCACAAGGAGGATTTCTATTGGATTGTTTCCGCCAAGAGCATTGCTGCCTATCGGGAAATTGCGAAGAATGCCTTCGCTTTGAAGGACAACATCCTGAATTATCAAAATCAGGAAGGGGTGTCCGAATTGCGGAGCCTGATGGACCGATACCAGAATGGGCAGCTGCCCCTCCAGCAATTCATACAGGAGATGGAAAAGAAGATTCGCATGATTCAGCTGGAGCGGAAGTAATGCTTTCGTTTCTCTCTATGGGGAAACCTGGCTAAATAGTCAAAACGCGGCTCGATAAAAGGATGTGTTATCTTTTTTTCAGGGACTGCCCCGCCGTTTTTTCGGCGGGGCAGCACGCTGTACATGTGTTTTTTTGTGAACACCCTGTAAACAAGCGTGGGACGCGCTTGACGCCATGCGCCGGACATGATACCATTTCTCCTGCATGACTATCCAAATAGTAATTATACAAAACAATGAGATTTTTATCACAAAGTTGTATGTTCAGGGAAGATTATGGAATCTGCAGCCGTTAATTCAAAGGAACTGGAAAAGGAACTTGTTTTTGCCTTTTCCAGGAAAGGGGGAACAGAGGATTGTTCCGGAGGAAGAGGTCTGTTTTTTTATTTTTGCTGCCGGGGCTTATCGGGTTAATTGCCTTTTATGCAGCGCCTTTCGTAGGCGGCATCTATTACAGCATGACGGATGGCACATTTCAAAACAAATTCGTTTGGTTTTCCAATTATTTAGAAATATGGAATAACGAAATGTTCCGGCTGGGGATGAAAAATACCCTGGAACTTTCGCTTATGTGCGCACCGGTGATCTGGGTGCTATCGTTTATCCTGGCATCCATGCTTCGCGCTTTGGGGCAGAAAAGCGGCTTTTATCGCAATGTTTTGCTGCTGCCCTACCTGATGCCCTCATCGGCGCTGCTGCTCATTTGGCTTTTGATGTTCGATTATGGCGGGGCTGTCAATCGTCTTGCGGTGGCAATGGGGTTTGACCGGGTGCTGTGGCTGGCCGGCGGCGCGTTAAGGGCGCCGGTAGTGCTGCTCTACATTTGGAAAAACCTCGGCTTCTCCGTGGTAATTTTTGCTGCAGCACTCCAATCGGTGCCCGAAGCCCTGTATGAATATGCCAGCCTGGAAGGGGCAGGGCCCTTTACCCGGGAATTCAAAATTACCCTTCCCCTCATTGCTCCTACTGCCTTTTTGGTTTTTGTGCTGGCCTGGGTCAATGCTTTTAAAATATTCAAGGAGGTCTATTTCATCGGCGGAGCCTATCCCGATGAAATGGTATATACCCTTCAGCACTTTATGAACAACAAGTTTGCCCGCCTGGACTACCAGGATGTAACCACCGCGGCTTACAGCTTTGCACTGATTGTGATTGCACTGTTTGGGATGATGTACCTGACCAAAGCGGTACGCACGCCCAGCCAGTGGTGAGGGGAGGGAAAAAGGCATGGAGATAAAAGTGGCTTTTACAGAAAAAAAGCCTCCGGCACATTACCGCCGGCGCCGCCGCATCCATCCGGGGCGAATCCTGTCCCTTCTGGTTCTGGCTGTGATATCGGTTGTAATCCTAATTCCAATAGTGTTTACATTCCTGTATTCCTTTTTCCCCAAAGGGGAAATGGAGGCATATTTGAAGCTGCGGGGCAGCTATGACGAAACCAAGTGGTTGGATATCCTGCTGTCTCCGGCCCTGGTTTCGATACGCCAATACTATAAAATTCTCATTGAAGATCCTCAATATCTGCAGCTGTTTGTCAATTCCGCCAAATACACGGCAGCCATCCTTCTGGGTCAGGCATTGGTTGTGCCTTTGACTGCTTACGCCCTGAGCCGGTTTCAATTCAGGGGCCGGGACGCGCTGTTTTTTATCATCCTGATTTTAATGATTCTGCCATTCCAGGTAACCATGGCGCCAAGCGTGATTACCTTGCGATGGATGGGCCTGATGGATACCCCCTGGGCCGTAATCCTGCCCATGTGGTTTTCGCCCTTTTACATTTTTCTTTTGCGCCAGTTCATGGTGGGGCTTCCCAATGAACTGCTGGAGGCGGGCATGGTGGATGGCACCGGCCCCCTGCGCTGTTATGTGCATGTGGTAGTTCCGGTCTGCAGGCCCATCCTGGGCGCGGCGGTGGCGCTTTCCTTTGCGGACTGCTGGAACATGGTAGAACAGCCTCTTGTATATCTGGCCACAAATGTTTCCGCACAGCCCCTGTCGGTCATGTTCAACCAATTGAGCACCGAAGGGGCGGACGTGGCCTTTGCGGGCGCGGCTTTGTACATCCTGCCGGCGCTTCTCATCTACTTTTATTTTCAGGAAGATATTTTGTTGGGCGTGCAGCTAAGCGAGCTCAAGTAGCGGGAGAGGAGCATTTTATGAAACTTAAGAAAATCGCGCTCAAAGGCCTGATCATCCTAGCGGTGACGGTGGCACTATGCATGTTCTTTGCCAATACGGTGCAGACAATTACCACACCCAAGGTTCAAATCATCCAGGGCAGCCGGGGCAAACTGGAGCAGAAACTTAGCCTGCCCGCTCAGGTATATTTTCCTGAAACGGTTGATTATACCTTGGCGGAAGCACAAAAGACAAATATCGTTATTGATAAAGTGTATGTCCGGGTCGGCCATCATGTGGAGGAGGGCGAAACGCTGTTCACCGCAAAGATGCCCAGCTTTGAGGAGGATATGAAAACCCTTCAGGGCAAGTATGATGAAAAGGTGGCATCCCTGGCGGCCAAGGACATTGAGCATCGCAAGGATTCCAAAGCCAGCAAGCAAAATGAATTATATGATGCCATGATGAAGGCACAGACTGCTTTGTCGGAAGATTCCCTTCAGACAAGGGTCGCTGCCATGGCAAAAGGTGTAACCCTTTCGGAGGACCTTTCGCTGTGGAGCCAGCAGGCATCCGCCTCCGCAGCGGATGAGGCGCTGATCCAGACCATCTCCAAGACACTGGCTTTGAAAGCCACCTATGAAGAGGCACGCACCGCATTTTTCAATTCCTATGAAAACAAAAAGATTCGCTTGGATCCCGCAGTGTTCGCCTATATCAACGAGCGAAATGCTCTCTTGGAGGAAATCAACGACATAACCAAAGATATGATGGACTTGTCCGTCCGCCAGCAGGAATTGGCGGAAATCAGGGCGCCCAAGGCCGGGTATGTGGTTACGATGGACTTGAAAAACGGCGATACCTATGATGGGAAAAAGGCCGCCTTTACCTTGAGCGATGAAACCGTGCCCCCGGTATTGCGCGCGGATATTTCCAGCCTTGATAAAACTGTGGAGGATGGGGCCAAGGTGGAAGTGGCTGGGGATTACGGTTCGGAAAAGACCACCGTGGAAAAAACCGTATTGGAATCCGATGGAAAGAAGTACGCCTATATCACCCTTACCGAAAACATTGCCTCTATAAAGGGCGGCATCACCCGCATGCTAATGGATGGCAGCATGGACGTATCCCTTACATATAAGGCGAAGCAAGCCGCCACCCTTTTGCCCGCCAGCGCTGTTCGCAATGAAGGGGAAGGCCAGGATTATATCTATACCATCGAGCGCACCTGGGGCGGGTTTATGGGCCAAAGTGCCATGAAGGTGCATAAAACCTCTGTCACCGTGATGGAACGGGGCGATAAAGTGGTATCGATTCAAGAGCAGATGGATTATCAGGAGATTGCCGACCGGGAAGACCGGGCGCTTAGTGACAATGGCAAAGTGATGGAGTATATTGATTGAGCCGGCGGGAGGAGTAGCCATGAAAAAGAAATATACCCGGACGATTGCAGGGCTCATCCTTTGCGCCGCCGTCATTTGTTATGCTGTATTCAGCATCAATTCCGTAGGGGAGAACATGCAATACCTGATCCCCGCCCCTCAGATGCAGTCTGGTGATGCAGTACCCCCGGGACAAGACGATACGCAAGCAGTTCAACCTGACCCCAACGCGGCGGTTAAAACGCTATGGGAAAGCCTGAAAACCCAGGCGGAGGAATGGAGCGGTGTGATGCGGGCCTATACTCTTACCGGAATCATGGAGGGGGCCAGCTTTACATCCGACATAGGGGAAACAAAGCAGGCCAGGCTCAACGCACTGGGGGAGAGCGCCTTTGCGGTAGTACCCCAATATCTGCTTTTCGGACGGTTGCTTCACCCGGAAGAACTGAAGAATGGGGGGAAAGTAATCCTCCTGGATGAAAAGCTGGCTCTGGCTTTATTTCAGATCTCCCAGCCCATCGGCCGTACAGTGACCTTTAATGGAACGGATTATCAAGTGATGGGCGTATTGCGTAATGGGAAAAAGGTTGGGGACAGCGAGGAGTATAGCGCATATGTGCCGCTTAGCACATTGTACGGGGAAAGTGTTCAGCTGGATGCGCTCATGGTAAATGCCGTGCCGAAAAAAGGTGTGGGAGCCCGATCCTCCTTCCAGGCGGTAACTTCTGCCTGGACATCCGGAGGCACCGTGATCGATCTTGGAAAAGAGGCCATGGGCAATAAGATGCCGGTGCGAATATTGCTTTTCTGGCTGGGGCTTAGCTTGGTATTGCGGGCCATGTCCTGGTGGAACGGACATTTTCTGGCCTTTTTCGCCGATTATAAAAAGCGGCTTGTAAGCAGCTATGCCATTCGGCTTTTTCCCCGGCTCATGACCGGAATTCTCATACTGTCGGCAGGTTATGGCGTATTGGCCTTTGCCGCATCCTATCTCATACAATTTGTGGTGGAGCCGGTGTACACCTTCCCCGAATGGGTTCCGGCCATTTTGGTTGAATGGGAAGATATTCAAACGGCTTTCTGGAAGGTATGGCAAGGCGCCGCAAAGATGCGGGAGCTTCGCAGCCCGGAAATCATCCGCATGCAGTTTTTTGGCATGCTGCTGGGCTGGTTCAGCGCCGGTTTTGCGGTGCTGGCAACAAAACTGATGAACAAACTGTTCAGAAAAAGGGATGCTTAAGGGATGAAATCCCTTGGACAGGGAAGCGGGGGGCGACGCCCCCCGCTTTTGCTATTCTTCTTTCAGTGTAAACGGTTGCAGATATACTTCCGCCGACCGGGTCATTTCCCTGGCGAAATCAGAATTGTACTTGCGGCTGCAAAAAGCGTTCAACCAGACTTCGTAAGGCTGGCTATGCAGGTTTTTGGAAAGCATGGCGCGCAGCTCTTCCCCGGGCATCCGTCGGTATCTATTCTCATGAACAATGTGGCGCAGTGCACAGCGCTCCGGCTTTTGCCTTTCCTTTTGCTGCTGGGTGGGGTAGCCACACACCAGCATGGCTGCCGGAATCACATAAGGGGGAAGATCGAGAAGGGCACGGTGCTCCTCGCAGCGCTCCAGAATATCCCCTATATAGCATGAGCCGATGCCTAGGCTTTCCGCCGCGGTAACGGCGTTTTGGGCGGCGGCGACGCTATCGGCTACGGCAAGAAGAAGGTCGCCGACCCCCGGCCTGCGGGGTGCGCATCCGCCATCCAGAAAGGCATCGTACCACTTCTGGCAGTCTGCTAAAAAGATCAGCACCAAGGGTGCCTTGGCAATAAAGGGCTGGTTATCGCAGGTAACGGCTAGCTTATCTTTCAGCGCCTGGTCGGTGATATCCAGAATGGTGTACAATTGCTGGTTTCCTGCGGTAGGCGCCGCCATCGCGGCTAAAAGGATTTCCTGCCTGGCCTCAGGGGAGATGGGCCGGTCTTCATAAGCCCGCATGGATTTTCGGTTGTGCAGGCCCTGTAAGGTTTCGTTCATGAGGTTCCTCCTTGGTTGCATTGGTATTAGGGAAGGAATGCGGCCATCACATACAATAGCGGCGAGTTCCAGTAGATGGCGATTTCATTGGTGGAGTAGCTTTGCGCGTTGTCTGCGTAGCACTTGGCAGGGGGCTGGCCTGCAAGTACGGTGGCGGCATAGGGGTCTTGTAGGCCGCTGTTGGGTCCGCCCGCCAGCATGCCGGGCACAGCCTTTCCTGCAGCCTGGCTGGGCCGGTGGTGGGGGCTTTGGGTTGATACAGTCCCATATCCGGTGATGTAGCAGATTCCCATGGGGTTTTTCCCCATCAGGTAATGCAGATTGTTGAGGGCGGCGTTTTGATAAACCTCCGCCTTCTCGGGCGCTAGCTGTTTTGCAAACAGAAAATGCATTGCGTGATTAGCTGCGGTCATGTTGCTGCCCCAGGGGTAATCCATCCCCAGGGTGATTTCATAGCCATCCTGCTCCGCCAGCGCAAGCAGATCATCCGCCCGCTTTGTCATGCTGTTTTTCACCTTTTCCGCCAGCGCTGGGTCGGCTTCTTCTATGGCGAGATAGGCCATATTGCCATAATCGCCTACCGCATCCCATCCCAGCCATTCCGGAACATTTGACAGAAGAAGCTCCTCCGCAGCCTGTAAATAGGGCGCTTCTCCTGTGGCCCGGTATAATTCACAGGCAGCCCAATAGCGCTCGTCCCGGTCCTCGGTATCCGGGTATTCTCCGGTTACAATCTCTTTGGGGTTATGAAACCCGCCCTTGTTTTCTTCCTTAGCAAGGTAGTCCCAGGCCCTTTGGGCGGCTTTCAGGCACGTTGTGGCAAAATCCTTATCCAAGGGCGCATAAATCCGGGCGGAAAGCGCCATGACCGCGGCAAAATCCCCGCTGGCCGTAAGCGAAACGGGGCTTACGTACAATTGCGCCGTTTCCAAATGGGGCATCACCTCGCCAGGGAAAGTAAGGCAGGTTACCTTGTGATATACGCCTCCGGTTTCCGCTTGCATGCGCAGCATCCAATTCAGTTCGTACCTCACCTCATCCAGCACGTCCGGAATGGTGTTTCCGCTTTCGGGGATATTCCAGCCATCTGTATACGCGCTTGGATTCATTTCATAGGAGAGCAGCAGGTCCGCAACTGTCTTGGCAGCCGGGACAATATATCTTCCGTAATCCCCGGCATCGTGCCAGCCGCCGGATACATCAATTTTCTCTCGCGTACCATACAAAAGGGCCTCACCCGTATGACAGGCGGGATGAGCAAAATCACCGGCCAGTTTTTCGGAAAGCCCGCATCCGCACCGCTGCAGAAAAAATACCCTGGCAACATCCTGAAAACAGGCTTCATAAACGCCTTCGCCGATGACAAAGGGGTATGATTCCGAATCTCCGCAGCGCAATGCATAACGCCCCGGCACGGTTACCTGCGTAAAAGTGCCCACCGCGGTTTCTTCCCCGGATGCCGCATCTAGCTTTGCGGCAGGCAATTTCCCGGTGTATACGGCCTTGCCATCCTCGCTTGTCACCTGAAATGTGCTGCCCAGGGCTTTTCCGCGGAATACCGCCGTTTTTATATCGCCGGGGCGATAGCCGATCTGGTTTAGGTTGATATCTGAAACACGCACCGCATCCTCCGCCTCCTTCATATGGGAGCCGTCCACCAGAACCACCTCCACATTTTCAAACACAAGCTCATGCTTTGATAATGGCACTCCGCCCGTTGGGGTACCGCAGTTGAAACATAGCCGGGGGGCCGGATCGCTTTCATGGGCCATTGTAAAAACATGTTCCACCCTTTGCGGTTCATTAGCCTTCAATAAGGCCGCCTGTTCGCAATAGGCATGGTAATCGCCGCCGTTCAGCTGCAGCCGGGCAGTGATCTGCCTTGATATCGTGGAGGTCACGGTGTAGAAAAACCGGTATACGCCGCCTGTTTCCAGGGAGAAACCGTCATAGTAAAGCTGTACCGCATAATCCAGGCTGCCTGTGTTTTCGATGGCCAGGCGGCCTTTTCCTTGCGAAGCCGTGAAATTACTCGCTCCGCCTGATTCCATGTACGTGCCCCAATTGGTTCCTCCGTCTGAAAAGCTGCCGTTTTTCAAGCGGTTTTCCTCAGCAAAAGCGCAGGCTGCAATGAAAAATAGGCACGCCAGGCACAAAGCGATGGCGGCGGTGAGGTACGTTTTTGGGTGCTTCCTTTCCATGGTACGCCTCCTCCCGTATTTTTTCATGAAACGAACACGATTCACTTTCATCATTATAAAGGGAGAAGTTTCCAGCATCAATCAGTTTCGGAAATTTTCGGAAGTTTCGGTGGTAAAAAAAGCTGCCTGTACCATACTGCTTTGTGCAGCAGAATACAGGCGGCAATTTCAACAATAGTGCAATTTATAAAGCTTTTTGAACCGCTTCCATCCCGGCTTCCATGGCCTTGCGGTTGATGGGCAGGAGGTTTGCCTTCTTTTCCCCAAAGACGCCCTTCAAGGCTTCCATGGCACCATCGATGGTAATGGCATGGGTAGCCTCGATGATGGCACCCAGCATGACCATGTTGGCCACACGGCTGTTGCCCAGGGATTCGGCGATATCGTTGCAGGCCACAGGGATGATCTTCGTATCCTTGCGCGCCGGCGCGGCATCAATGAGGGAGGTATTGTAAAGCAGCGTGCCGCCCTTTTCTATGGCCGGCTCGAACTTTTTGAGGGAGGGCAGGTTCATGATAACCGCTACCGGGGGCTCCGTTACCAGGGGGCTGCCAATGGGTTCATCGCTGATAACAACGGCGCAGTTGGCTTCGCCGCCCCGCATTTCCGGGCCGTAGCTGGGCATCCAGCTTACGTTTTTGCCCTCATGCATGGCTGCCTTGGCCATGAGCTGGCCGATGAGCAATACGCCCTGGCCGCCGAATCCCGCAATCAGGAATTGAGCTTCCATTTCAGCCCACCTCCTTTTTCACGCCCAGCGGATACTGGGGGATCATGGCGCTTTCCACCCATTTGAGGGCTTCCTGGGGCGTCATGCCCCAGTTGGTGGGGCATGTGGAGAGAACTTCCACCAATGCAAAGCCTTTTCCCTGCACCTGCATTTCAAAGGCTTTCTTGATGGCTTTTTTGGCCTCCATGATATGCTTCACATCATGGACGGAAACCCGGGCGATATACGCCGGGCCCTGCAGGGTGGCCAGCATTTCGCTCATCTGAATAGGAAACCCGCAATGGTCCGTATCCCGGCCATAGGGGGAGGTGGTGGTCACCTGGCCCGGCAGGGTGGTAGGGGCCATTTGGCCGCCGGTCATGCCGTAGATGGCATTGTTAACAAAGATGGTGGTGATCTTTTCACTTCGGGCAGCGGCATGCACGATTTCCGCTGCACCGATGGAGGCCAGGTCGCCGTCCCCCTGGTAGGTGAAGACCAGATGATCCGGCTTCACTCTTTTGATGCCGGTGGCAACCGCTGGGGCGCGGCCATGGGCGGCTTCCATCATATCGCAATTGAAATAGTCGTAGGCGAACACGGCGCAACCTACGGGGGCCACACCGATGGCCTTGTCCTGCATGCCCAATTCATCAATGGCTTCAGCCACCAGCCGGTGGATGATGCCATGGGTGCAGCCGGGGCAATAATGCAGGGGCTTATCCGTCAGCATTTTCGTTTTTTCAAATACCACTGCCATTTATTTGCCCTCCCCGCTTAGTTTTTGAATCTCCTCATATACTTCCCGCACAGAGGGGACCATGCCGCCGGTACGGCCATAGAATTCGACCGGCTTTTGTCCATTTACCGCGAGGCGCACATCCTCCACCATCTGGCCCATGCTCATTTCCACCGTCAAGAAGGCTTTGGCATGCTTTGCGGCGTCTGCAATCTCCTTTTCGGGGAAGGGCCAGAGGGTGATAGGCCGAATCAGCCCTACCTTGATCCCCGCGGCCCGGGCTTTGCGCATGGCGCTGCGGGCAACACGGGCAGTGGTGCCATAGGCGACGATCACATAATCGGCGTCGTCCACCATTTCCTTTTGCACCCGCACTTCGTTTTTGGACATCTCGTCATACTTTTTCTGCAAGCGCTGGTTATGCTTTTCAAGGACTGCCGGGTCGATATACAGGCTGTTGATAATGGCCCTGGAATGGCCGGAACCGGCTGCCCAGGTCTTTTCCTGCAGGTCTTTGGCGGGGGTATAATCGGGCATCTGCACCGGCTCCATCATCTGCCCGATGAGGCCGTCTCCCATGACCAATACGGGGTTACGGTAGCGGTCGGCAATATCAAAGGCCAATTGGGTCAGTTCCACAGCCTCCTGTACGGAGGAGGGAGCCAACACCACCATGCGGTAATCCCCATGTCCGCCGCCCCTTGTGCTTTGAAAATAGTCGCTTTGGGAAGGCTGAATGGAACCCAGGCCGGGGCCGCCCCGGACCATATTCACAATTACGCAGGGAAGCTCGGCACCCACAATGTAGCTGATGCCTTCCTGCTTCAGGCTGATCCCTGGGCTGGAGGAGGAGGTCATAACCCTGGCTCCGGCGCCTGCTGCGCCGTAAACCATATTGATGGCCGCTACCTCGCTTTCAGCCTGCAAAAAGCAGCCTCCCTCCTTAGGGAGCCTTGCAGACATATATTCGGGAATTTGGTTTTGCGGGGTGATGGGGTAGCCGAAAAAATACCGGCAGCCCGCCTGAATGGCGGCTTCGGCGATCGCCTCATTGCCCTTCATCAACATCTTGTCCTGTGCCACTTCTACCGCCTCCTACTTTTCTACCGTGATTACGCAGTCAGGGCACATCCGTGCGCAAAAAGCGCAACCGATGCATTGCTCCTGGGCCGTGCATTCCGCGGGGTGATACCCGCGGGAATTGACTTCCTTTTTGGCCAGTGTCAGGATTTTGCGGGGGCATACATCCACGCATAGCCCGCAGCCCTTGCACTGCTCGGTCTGGAATGTCACTTTCGCCATGAGGTTCCGCCTCCTTCAATCACACCCGTAAGCAAGTGTTCCTTCTATTATACTTGCGGAAAGTGGCTTGTCAACCGTGTATATATCGAATAATTGGTACAATTTATGTATAAATATGCGAAAAAAAGAAATCCGCCCAGGGGGAAGGGCCTTCCCGGGCGGATCTGCAGCGGCTAAAACTGCTCCACTTCAAATGCGGAAAAGGGGATGCCATCCGTCTTTTCTTCCCGCAAAAGCTTTCCCACGTGGTTAAGCAGTGGAAATTCATTCCGGTTTACAACCCCTCTTTGGGACAGCGCGTCCATGGCCCGTATGGTTCTTGTGGCAATGGATACGGATTCCAGGGTAATGCCGGACAACTCCTCCATGGCCTGTGAAAACGAAAGCCCCCGGCCCAGCAAGGTTCCCAGCTTTCTTGTACGCCCGCCGAAAATGGTAACGTATAAATCCCCCGCGGCGTAGACGATGTTTTCGGGCTTTCCGCCTACCAGCTGCAGCATTTTTCCCATTTCCCGAACGCTTTGCCCAAAAAGCGCCGCCTGGGTGTTGTATGCCTGCACACAGCCTATGCCTCTTTCCTTCTCCACCATACCAATGGCCAGGGAAACACCCAGCGCATACGCGTTTTTCATGGCGACGGCGCATTCCACACCCACTACATCGGTGGAAAGGCTGATGTGGTAATAGCTTGTTTCCAGCATATCCTTGAGCGTGCGCAGCAAAGCGGGATCGTCTCCACAGAAGGTGACGGCGCTGTGGTTGCGGTCCGCCAACTCATAGCTGGTGCAAGGCCCGCCGATGGCGTTAAAGGACAGTTTCTTGTCCGTCCTTTGCTTATAAACCTCAGGAAACGTGAGCAGCGTTCCGTCGGGTAAATCCAATAATCCCTTGGTAACGGATAAAATCGGCAGGCTTTCTGGAATCAGGGGCAGCACAAATTCGGCAAACCAATCCACTCCAAAGCTGCTGACGCCGCCGATCACAAGGTCGGCACCTTCCAGGGCTTCTTTTATGTCTTCAATCTGATAATACTGTACGCTGTCGGGAAGCTTGCGCTGCATGGTCTTGTGCTCATGATGGGTGCGGGCATAATCGATCAGTTCCCGGTCCAGGGGCGTACCCACGATGCGGACAGCGTGCCCGTTGTCCGCGGCGGGAATACTCAGGGCTGATCCCATCATGCCGGCCCCGATGATGGTTATGGTTTTCATGGCTGTCATCCTTTCCAATCGGCTGCGATAACGGACGGATTTTTCAAACCTGTTTCCTTCCGCCCAAGCTATCATACAATCAGGCGGATCCTTTGTAAAGCGGTTCGTTTGGTCACGACCCTGTTGATTTATATCTTCTAAGCCCAAACCTCCATAGAAACCAGCTCGGTATGATGAAAAGCAAGCCCAGCAATGGAGACAGCATATACAGCACGCTGGAATTCCTGTCAAGCAGGTATAGAAGCGGGTAATACTGAAACAGTGCCAGCGGCACGACATACGTAAGAAATTTCAATACTTCCTTGCCGTACACTGAAAAGGGATACCGCCCGAATTCTCTGCCTCCGTCTGTCAAAACATTCATAAACTCCAAACCCTCCAACGTAAAAAAGGATAAGGCGGCGTATATCAAAAACAGGCAAAAGAAGATGATGCATCCACAGGATACCATCAAAAAGAGCGTCAAAACTTTATCCCAGGTCCAGGCAACACCGCTTGCAGGTATTGCATAACAAAAAACGATCACGGCCTGCAAAAGCCGCCCGATGCGGGAAAACTCCATTTTGGCGGACAATACAAGAAATATTTCCTGCCTTGGGCGGACAAGCACCCTGTCAAATTCTCCGTTGCTGATCATCTGCGGGAAAACGTCAAAACCCCTGCCAAAGCATTCAGCAAGGGAAAATGCCATCAGCACCGTTGCAAAACATAAAAGCACCTGTGCAAAGTGAAACCCCTCCACCTCATGAAAGCGGGCAAACATGAAATAGACGCCCAGCAGTGCGGTGAATGATACTAAAAACTGTCCGACTGCCGATAAGAAAAAAGAAACTTTGTATTGCATCTGGCTTTTCAAATGCATGGCAAAAAACTTCAAATACAGTCCCATATCACCCTCCCTGGACAATGACTTTTTTCAGCGCGTTTTTCATCATCAGCCTGCCGATACCTATAAGTATGAGCAGCCAAAATACTTGTAAACCGATCCCCCGGGCTGCATCCATGCCTGCAATGTTCCCGCTGTATATTCTAAGCGGCATGTTCTGCATGGCGGCAAAGGGCGTAAGCTCGGCCACCGCTTGAAAGGCCGGCGGGAAAAATGGCAGCGGTACGACCGCTCCCGCCATAAAATCCGCCAGCACGGCCGAGATCAGCCTAACACCCATAGGCGACAGCGTGTAAAATGTTGATATGTAGACAAGCATGCTGAACGCGACAACAACACAAAGGCTCAGCGCTGCAGAAAAGATAAACAAAAGAAGTTGACCGGCACTTTGGGGCAGTGCCATTCGAAGGGGCTCCGGTACGATGAATGCCACCAAGAGGATGGGAAAGCACCTTAGGACGGCCTTGGACAACCTGTTTGCAATTGACTGGCAAAACCAGCGGCTGTATAAATCTATAGGTCGCGCAAGCTCGTAGGCAATCCCTCCGCTTGTAATGGAGGCGAATATCTCCCCTTCAAAGAACCAGACCATAAACAGCGCCAGAAACGCCTGCTGTATCCATATATATGAAACCGTTTGGGAAAGCTCCATGGGAAACATGGCAGGGTTTGCCCTATAGAATGCTGAAAAGGCCAGCAGTTCCATAAAGCCCCATGCAAATTGCGTGGCCATGCCTGCGACTGCCGCCGCCCGGTATTGAAGGCTGTTTATAAAGCGTATTCTGATAATGGCGGCATATTTTTTCATATGCGGTACTCCTTGTAAAGCCCCGCAACCATTTCTTCGGCGCTGATCCTCGAAACCGAAATGTCAGTCACCTCCACTTGTGCCGACAGGTGAGCAATTGCATTTGATACGGAGCATACCAGCGGGTCAAGCTCAATGATCAACCTTCCTTCCCGCTGCTCGGCTGCGTTCATTCCGGCACAAAAGCTTGAAACTTCACCATTGTATTCTATAATCATCTTTTTCTTTTTGGATGAGTGCTTTTTCAGCTCCTGCAAACTTCCGTCGAGCAGTATTCGGCCCTTGCCGATCAGCAAAATCCGCTCCGTCAATGCTTCAATGTCCTGCATGTCGTGGGTTGTCAGAATGACGGTCGTGCCCCGCTCTTTATTGAGCCTTTTAATGAACCGCCGAACAGCGATTTTCGATACGGCGTCCAGTCCAATAGTTGGCTCATCCAGAAAGAGTGTTTTGGGGCTGTGTATGAGTGACGCAGCCAGTTCGCACCGCATGCGCTGACCAAGGCTTAGGCTTCTCGTCGGCGTTTTCAGCAGTTCCGTCAGGCCAAGCAGTGCTGTAAGCTCATCAAGATTATGCTTGTATTCGGCTTTATTCACCTTGTAAATATCGCGGATCAATTCAAAGCTGTCGCATACGGGCACATCCCACCACAATTGACTGCGCTGGCCGAAAACAACGCCAATATTTCTGGCATGCTCCATTCGATCGCGCCAAGGGGTGCGTCCGTCAATCTCACAGATGCCGTTGTCCGGCGTTAAAACGCCGCACGTGATTTTGATGGTGGTGCTTTTTCCCGCGCCGTTTGGCCCGATGTAGCCAACCATTTCACCATCGCCTATGGTAAAGCTCACATCTTGAAGCGCATGAACAGTTTCATATTCCCGTGAGAAAAGTGATTTGCAGGCCTGCCCAAAACCAGGTTTTCGCTTAGCTACCCGAAATGTTTTGTTGACATTTAGAAGCTTTATCATCGTATCCCTCTGTATATCTGGCCGATACTGACTGACTTTCAAACTGACGCATCCAAATATTATAGCACACCAAGGCAAGAATAGAAAGATTTTTATACATTTAAACAATTCGCTGTGCCTGCCTGTATTTATAAGATGCCTATACGTATGCTTTATTCTTGAGTGGTTGGATTTGCGGATTGCTGGAATGCTTGCAATTGGGATTTTGATTCAGAATTCTTTTCGAAAAAAGCAAGCAGGGTATTGATAAGCGCAACGGTTTCATCGCTTATGACATGCTCAATGAGTTCCGCTTCCGCCAGCAATTCTTTTCTGCCGATCAAATGCAAAAACCGCTCCACGGTTTCGTGCCGGTACAGCAAGTAAGCCCCTGTGCTTCTCCCCTTTTCGGTCAGGAGTATGATTTCGTATTTGTCGCATTCAACAAAGCCTTTCTCCGCCAGCTTCACAACCATTTTTGATGCGGAGGAAGGCCGCACATGCAGGGATTCGGACACCCTTCCGATTCGCGTATAGTGGTTTTGCATACAAAGCCGGTATACCATTTCCAGATAATCCTCCATGGCCGGCGTCAGAGAATCCTGATTGCTTTTCATCAGCTCATACCCGCGAACGGTATGGAATTCTGTATTGCTCTCATGATCCATTTCACATTTCCTCCGCTCACAGGCTTATTACAGCGTATTCGCAATCCTTGCTGTGTAATGCCTAACGGCAAGCATTTATCCCTCGGGCAAATGGCATTTCGCACACATTTGCACGGGAGCCATATAGTTAGCTTAGGGAAAGATTAGGTCCCATGGCGAATGCAATCAAACAGGGAGGAAATATAGATGGAAAACAGTACAATTCCCCTGCATGACCTGCGTGTGGGGGAAAAAGCGAGGGTTTTGTCTCTTGCGGCCGATGGCGCGGTCAGAAGGCGCATATTGGATCTTGGCGTGATTGAAGGAACGGAGATCGCATCCCTTTATAAAAGCCCATCAGGCAATCCCGCCGCTTATTTGATACGGGGCGCGGTTATTGCTTTGAGATCGGATATTACCAGTGGCATTATGGTTGCAAAATGCACAAACAGCCGGATGGAGCCTGTGCTCCTTCAGGCTGCGTATGTCCGGTAACGCAGCGTTCGCCGGCATATAAAGTTTGGAGGCGTATGGCATGAGCGTTCCGCCTGCTTCACAGAAGACATGCATACCCGATCATTATGGCATCCATCCGCAAGATGCTTTGGAATATGTGGTTGCGCTGGCAGGAAACCCGAATGTGGGAAAAAGCACGGTATTCAATGCCCTTACCGGGCTTAGGCAGCACACGGGAAACTGGCCGGGAAAAACCGTGACCAACGCCCAGGGAAAATACCGCCATCAGGGTGGCAACTTTCTTTTGGTGGACTTACCAGGCACATATTCATTGATGGCCAACTCCCAGGAGGAGGAGGTAGCAAGGAATTTTATCTGCTTTTCAAGGCCGGATGTGGCAGTGGTGGTAGCCGACGCTACAAGCCTTGAACGAAACTTGAATCTGGTGCTTCAGGTAATGGAGATAACGGAAAAAACGGTGCTTTGTGTCAATTTGATGGACGAAGCCAAGAAGAAGAAAATCAATGTGGATTTGTCTCTTTTGTCAAAAATACTGGGGATTCCGGTGATCGGCGCCAGTGCCAGGAGCGGCATTGGCCTGGCGGAATTAATGGATGCCGTATCCGGCATGGCAAAAAATGAGCTTGTCTCCGCACCTTTGCGCCTTGCGTACCGCACAGAGGTGGAAAATGCCATTTCCCTGCTTGAGCCGGCCCTGGCCCCCGCGCTGCGGGGGAGCGTCAGCAGCCGCTGGGTGGCTTTGCGCCTTCTGGAAAGGGAAGAAAGCGTGTTGCACGCTTTGCGGGAAACCTTGGGGTATGATATCGGCGAGGACAAAATTGTCGCAGGCCTTTTGAAAGAGGCTGGGCAGCTGCTTGAGGCACATGGAATTTCCTGCGAAATCCTGAGGGATGAAATCACGACCCGGATTGTAAAACGCTGTGAGGAAATCGCGCAGGAGGCCGTCACTTTTGAAAACAAGCAATATCAAAGCCGTGACCGTAAAATTGATCGGGTCTTGACATCCGGGCTGACGGGCATCCCCATTATGATCCTGCTCTTGTTTTTCATATTCTGGCTTACCATTTCGGGGGCGAACGCTCCTTCCGCCATTCTGTCGGAAGGCCTGTTTTCACTCATCCCCACACTCAAGGCTTTTTTGGCGCAGCTATCCCTGCCGGGGAATATCATAGAGCTGCTGGTGGAGGGCATGTACAAAACATTGGCTTGGGTTGTTTCGGTGATGCTGCCACCCATGGCCATCTTTTTCCCATTGTTTACCCTGCTGGAAGACTTGGGCTACCTTCCCAGAGTGGCATTCAACCTGGACCATTTTTTTCAAAAGGCCGGCGCCCACGGCAAGCAGGCATTGACCATATGCATGGGTTTTGGCTGCAACGCCTGCGGCGTTACCGGCTGCCGCATCATTGATTCGCCCCGGGAGCGGCTGATTGCCATCCTGACCAACAATTTTGTCCCCTGTAATGGGCGTTTTCCCACACTGATTGCGGTTATCACCATGTTTTTTGCAGGCGCCGCCGGGGGTTTTTCCGCTTCCATTACTTCAACCCTGATGCTGACGGGCGTGATTGTGCTGGGTATTTCCATAACGCTCTTCATATCGAAACTTTTGTCCAAAACCCTTCTGAGAGGCGTTCCTTCTTCATTTCAGTTGGAACTGCCCCCCTATCGCAGGCCGCAGATCGGCAAAGTCATTCTGCGCTCCATCCTGGACAGGACGCTTTTTGTGCTGGGCAGGGCCGTGAGCGTTGCCGCACCGGCAGGTCTTGTCATTTGGCTGCTTGCCAATATCCAAATCGAAAGCATCAGCGTCCTTGCCCGCTGCGCCGCATTTCTGGACCCCTTTGCACAGTTGATGGGCCTGGACGGGTATATCCTGATGGCGTTTATCCTGGGCTTTCCCGCAAACGAGGTGGTGATTCCCATACTGATCATGAGCTATATGGCAGCTGGCTCCCTGATGGAATTTGAAAGCTTATCCCAATTGCAGGCGCTGCTTGCAAGCCATGGCTGGACTTTTTTGACGGCTGTTTGCGTGATGCTGTTCTCTCTTCTGCACTGGCCCTGCGCCACAACCTTGTGGACCATACGCAAAGAGACGCTCAGCATGAAGTGGACGCTTGCGGCCTTTGCCATTCCAACGCTTACCGGGATGATTCTTTGTATGTTGGTGGCAAATACTGTCCGTCTTCTGGGGCTTGTATAGCGCGGCTGCCATACAGATTTCACCTGAACGTCATATTCCCATCAATTTTCCGGGATATAATCCTTCCGAATAGATCAACACGGGAGGTGTTTTGGTGAAGCGTTTCTCTGTTTTTCTGATGATCTGCCTTTTGGCGGTGAGCGTGATGCAGCCCGGGCTTGCTTCGCAGGCCAATACCCCAAACGCGGCGCAAGGAGCCGGTACGGATTCTATATCCCAGGAAGATTTGAATACCATACAGGCAGCAGGTGTCAATGACCCCAGCGCGAAGGGCCAGTTCTGGGAGTTTTCTCTCCTCACCGATTGGGAGGTTATCTCTCAAATCACACTGGGCCAGGGCGGGGGCATGGGCCAGGGCAATGGAAACTTCACACCGCCTGATGGCGCTGCATTGCCCGATGGAAATGGGCAGCGGCCCCAGGGCGCAGCGGGAAACGGAGCGGGCGGCCAGGCACCCCAGGGAAATGGTACGGCTCCCAATACCGCTCCGGCAGACGGCGGAAACGGCGAACGGCAAAACCAGGGCCGCATGATGGGAATGCGGGGTGCGCTGGCTGCCATTGTCATAACCGCTGCTGATTCGGTTTCAAACCCTGCCGATGGCTGCGCGGCGGCATGCCAAAGCATGTCCGATGCCGCAGCGGCGCTGGGGTATGGCGCGATCACCGTGACCTCGGATAACCTGAGCGAAAAGCAGGCGGAATATCAAACCTTGCTGGGGGTTTCGGGGGGGCGGTCCATATTGGCCATAGTGCTCATCATGAATGGGCCCATTGAAAATGCCCCGAACGTTCCGCAGCAATAAATCCCCCTTTCCGGGGCGGAAAGAAAGCTTCCCTTGCACGCAATTCATAGCATGCAAGGGAAGCTTGTTATTTGAAAGCGATGAGCAGTTACTCCAGAATTGGCATTTCTGTCATTCACAGGTCCGTACAGCCGTAAGGGTACAGCAGAACTTCCTCTGGCCCGGATACAGGCTCCCTGCTGTCCGGTTCCTCTGCGCATACGCCATAAGCCATTTTCCAGGGAATCTGCGCCATTCGGGCCATGAGGGTGACTGGGGGATGGAGTCTGGAAAAGGCTGCGCTGCCCAAAGGATGTGTTTTCGTCTGGAAGGCATCGGCAGAAGAAAAGCCGGCAAACAACTTTTCATAATCAATGCCTTCAACGTCCAGCTTATGCGCAAAATCAATCAGCCAATCTTCCTGTGTGCATTCAGCCAACCCCAACCATGATTTCCTGCACCGGGAACGGGCAAAGCACGGTTTTCCCGATCATTAACCTTCCTCCTTTTGTAATGAACGCATAGTTCATTATTTTAGCATATTATGAAACATTTTGCTTGTTGAGAGAAGTCAAGCGTATGCATAGAAAACCCCTTCCAGAAGCAAAGCTTCCGGAAGGGGCCTTTGTGCATATGAAACCTGATGCCTCTACATTTCCGTAACATCAAACCCAAACACCTTCGCAATCTGCAAAAGCTGGGGCTTCATGCTGCCGGTAAGAATCAGGCTGTGGTGGCTGCAAAGCGCATCCATTACCTTGTGGCCGTCCTTGTAGCGGATCAACGCCCCGTTTCGGCAGTCCGATCCGGGATATTGAACGTAATCCTCCAGCTCCGCATCAATAATGCTCAGCTTTTTGAAGCTGGGATAGATTTTCGCCAGGGTGATGGGTCCTTTTTTCAGGCGGCAGTCCACCATCAGGGCGTCATCGTTCACAATCTCCAAAACCTTGGGCCGTAAACACCATTCCTCACAAAACGGCCGGGGGACAAAGCCCATATAGCCGCAGTGAACGCCTAAGGCGTGGTTGTCGGGATCGGCGATATCAGGGAAATGGTCAATCTTTTCATGGGCCAAAGCAGCCATGCCTACTAGGAATGGGTATAAATTGGTCATCATAATGGGGGATTTGGTGGAGCGGTAAAGGATATAAGTGGAAAGTAGCGTCAGCGTATCACCTTCGCAAGCCCAGATGATGTTGTCCCGCTCAAACAGCATGTTCCAAACAAGGCAGGGGGTGGTATCGCAGTGGAAGGATTCGTTGAGGCAGTTGGCTCCGACGCCCTGAACACCGCCCAGCTTTTCGATGACCGCCTTGATGGCGATATACAGCTTCACCGCCTTTAAATACGCGGGCCGGCATACGTTCTCCATGGGAATGACCCAATCGGCGCAGGCGCTTTCGGCCTCTTCATCGGTAATATGCCGCGCGTCATCGCATACCGCCTTCCAGCTGTGGTAGACAAGGCGGCAGCCAAAGGCTTCCTCCATCTTTTTTGTGGCTTCCTGCTCCCACCAGTAGAAGCGCTTGAAGATATTGGCCTGCATGCCTTCGCCGGGAGTATCCTGGAACATGAGGAAGGTGGCGCCGCCGGCAAGCTCCGCCTTTGTGCCGATGGCACGCAGGATGGTTTTGGCCAGGTCCACCTGATAGGGGGAGAAAACGGTAAGCCCCAGATCGCGAAGGTAGGTAACAATTTCCCAATCCCACATTTCCACTGTGCCAAAGCGGCTGGTGAGCACAATCATGGGCAGGGCGATCTGCATCAATTCCTCATTATGCCGGAAGGCCGCGTAAATCAATTGGGGAAAAACGACGGCATCGCCTTCCGGCAAAGGATCGCCTACGGTGACCGGCGGCAGAAAATCCGCTTCCTCGCCATAAAAGCCTTGCAGCCTTTCCAATTGCTGGGCAAATTCCTGCTGCTCCCGTTCGTTTGCCTCCGAAAAGCGCAGGGGGATCAAGCGTGCTTTCATGAATCCATCTCCTGTCCGCGTTTAGTCAAAGAATATGACGTGCTTTAAACCCAGAGCCTGAGCCGCGTTTTGAAACCCGGTGATGGCCTCGCCGATTGGATACCGGTTTGTGATCATGCTCCCGGCGTCTAATTGTCCCGCGGCAATCATGGCAAGGGTGTCCCGGTATTGCCGGATGCTGGACCTTGTGGAGCCGGTGACAAAAAGCTCCCGATAGTGGATGAGGTTCGTATCGATGGCTACCGGCTGATGCTGCTTGGGAATGCCGCCAAAGTAATTGACCCGGCCGCCCAGGTTCATCAGCGGCAAGACAGCAGCCTGCACGGAGGGCACAGGGCAGGCCACAATGGCGATGTCTACACCTTTTCCGTGGGTAAAATCCCGGGCCGCCTGGGCCATATCTTGGGAGACTGTGGTGGTTAAATACGGCATGATGCGCTTGCAATCCTGAAGCCGTGCCTCGCTCAAATCGCACATCAACACACGGCAGCCCGCCAGGTGCAATAGCTGGGCATGGCTGATGCCGATGGGGCCGGCGCCGACCACCATAGCGGTTTCGCCAATTTTGGCATTCATTTTGGTAAAGCCGTTGTAGGCGCAGGAGATGGGCTCCGCCACGGCAGCCTGCGCAAAATCCATGCCCTCAGGCAGCACTGATAGGTTTCCCCGCAGGATGGCGCTGGCGGGAATCCGAACATATTCGGCCATGGCCCCATCCATATTGATGCCAAAGGCTTGATAGGCTGCGCACAGGTGAAAGGCCCCGGAAACGCAGGCGTTGCAAAGCCCGCAGCCGATATTGGGCTGCAGCGCTACCGCCATGCCTTCTTTATAAAAAGGCACATTTTTCCCAACCTTTGCGATCACGCCGGAAAACTCATGGCCCAGGATGAGGGGATGATCCCCGTCCACGCCCTCCTGGCCGTTTTTCAGCATGCGGACATCTGTGCCGCATATGGCGGCGGCTTTTGTTTTTAAAAGAACCTCATCCTCTGAAATGGACGGGATGGGTATTTCCTCCAGCCTTATATCGTTTGGCCCATACAGGCGGATGCATTTCACTTTTCGATCCCTCCCATTTTAACGATTTTCCCGGTTTGGATGGATGCATTTCCGGCGTTGACGATTTTCACCGCCATCAGCCCGTCCAGCCCGGTGACACTGGGCTCCTTGTCGTAAAGAATGGCGCTTACAAAGGATTCATCCTCCGCCTGGTAAGCCTGCTCAAATAACGTAATCCAGCTATTGATAAAGGGGGTGGCAATGCCCCTTTCCTTATTGGTCACGGTAACACTGTCTGCCTCTGCCCGACCCACATGGATCACGCCCTTCGTGCCCACCAGTTCCATTTTGGCGTCGTACCCGTATTGCACGTATGCCGCACCGTCGATTACGAACTGCACCCCATTTTGGAACGTGCCGCTCATCAGCACGCTGTCGTAATAATCGGGGTATTCCGCCGCGGCTTCGGGGTTGCGGTAATTGCCGCCCACGGCATAGAGCTTATCTATTTCGCTGCCCGCAAACCAGCGGACGGCGTCGATGTCGTGGCTGTTTACCTCGGCCAGTATGCCGTTGGAGGCCTTTAAGTCATACATCCAGGGCCGGGGCTTGCTGGGGCCCCGAGTGCAGGAATGGATTTGCACCAGTTCGCCGATATCGCCTCGTTCAAGGCTTTCCTTGGCCCGCTGAAAGCTTTTGTCATGGCGGCGCATAAAGCCAAGCTGCAGCTTCACGCCGTTTTCCCGGCAGCAGGCAATCATGTCCTCGCATTCCGAAACGGTCATGGCCATGGGTTTTTCACAGAGGATGTGCTTTTTGGCCTTCGCACAGTCCAGCACGATTTGATGGTGCAGATGTGTGGGGGAAACCACAATCACCGCGTCCACCGGTTCTTTTTTCAGTAGTTCCCGGTAGTCGGTATAAAAGGCGCTGATGGAAAGGGCGGCAGCGGCAGCACGGGCGGCCTCCTCTGAAATATCCGCCACGGCGGTAATTTTGGCGTTGGGCACCCGGCCGTGAAAGTTATGGGCATGAATCATGCCGGCTCGGCCGCAGCCGATCAAAGCAACAGAAATACAGCGTTCTTCCATGAAACAAATCATCCTTTTCCCATGAAGTGTTTTCATTATAACGCATACATGCTGTATTATCAATCATTAATTATTGATATTTATCGTTTTATGTTATATCAGACGAAGGTCCACTCCGGTTTGGAGTACCTCCTGGGCAAAGGCTTTGGGCATGTTCCGGTCGCAAATCCAGGTGTGAACTTCACTCAAGGCGGCAAAGCTCACAAACGCGTTTTTGTTCACCTTGCTGCTGTCAGCCAATAGAAAGACCTGATCGGCAAAAGAAAGCATGGCCTTTTTCACATCGGCGGTGTCCATGTTGGGAGTGGTCAGGCCGTTTTTCAGGCTCACGCCGTTGGCGGCCAAAAAAACCTTGTCCACATGCAGGTGGCTCAGCGTCTCCAGGGCAGGCTGTCCGCTGGTGCAGTTGAAATTGCGCCGGACAAAGCCGCCTGCCAGCATGATGGCCGCCTGGGTGCTTTGCTCCAGATAGGAGGCGATGGCCAAATCGTTGGTGACCACGGTAAGGTTTTGAAAGGACCCCAGGAGTTTAGCAAGCTCCAGGGTGGTGGTGCCGGTATCCAAGGCAATGGCATCCCCCGGGCGGATGAGAGATGCGGCTGCCGCGGCGATGTTTTTCTTCTCCTCCACGTGCTGCACCTGCTTTTGATGGGTGCTGGGCTCGTACCCCACGGAGTCGATGTTCATGGCTCCGCCGTGATCCCGCTTTAAAACCCCGGCCTTTTCCAGTTCTGTAAGGTCGTTGCGGACGGTGGCGGGGGAAACCTGAAGGTGCTTGCAAAGCTGGGCTACGGTCATGCTGCCGTTTTCGTTCACCAATTGCAGCATTTTTTGCTTTCGCACCTGGGGCGGCATTCCCTGTGTGACTTTAGGCATGGTTTTCGCTCCTTTCTGTGCTGTTGAAAAATGTGGAAAAGGCAGCTACGGCCTTTACATACTGGGCTTGGCGGGGCGCGTAGGCGTCGGCTGATTCTTTTTCAGGAACAAATTCCCAGCCGAGGCGGATACTGCCCTGCAATGCCTTTTCATAATTGGTGATCAGCCCCGCCGCCGCTCCGGCAATCACTGCCGAACCCACCAAGGCTGTATCGGCGGCGGAAAGGGTTTTTACGCAAAGGTCCAGCACATCCGCCTTGATCTGATTCATAAGCGGGCTTTGGGCGCCGCCGCCGATGGACAGCATCTGCGAAAAGGGGCAGGCAGGGTACAATGCTTTCAAAATATCCAGATAATAGCGGTATTCATAGGCCACGGCTTCCAATACGGCCCGATACATGTGTCCCCTTTTATGCTTAAAATCCAGGCCGATAAAGCCGCCCTTCAGCTTGGGGTCGTTGGGCAGCGCTCGGCCGGAAAAGTGGGGGATAAAGGTGAGCCCTTCGCAGCCCGGGGGCACCGTTGATGCTTCCGCTTCCAGCGTCTCGTAGGAGGCTGCCGGCCTGCCGGAAAGCTCATCGCGGAACCAGCGGACGCACAGGCCTCCGCCGCCAAGGTATGCCAGGGGGGTAAACAGCCCGTCCACGGGGCTTCGCATGAGCGTCATGGTTTCATGGGCGATATCAGGTTCAAAGCTGTCCGTAATACAGGAAAGGACCGAGGCGGTTCCGGCGCAGTCCAGCACCATGCCGGGGTGAAGCATTCCCGCTCCAAAGGTGCTGGCGGCGGTATCGCCGCAACCGGCCGCCACAGGCGTGCCGGGTTTTAAGCCCATCTGGGTAGCTGCTTCTTGCGTCAGCCCGCCGATTGGCGTGAAGGGGGATACGATCCTGGGCATTTTATCCACTGCCACACCAAACCGTTCCAACAGCGGCACTGCCCAGGCTTTATTGCGGTTATCGGCAAAGCCGGAGAAATGCAGCGTCGTATAGTCGCTATAGGCGTCGCCGCCGGAAAGCCCTGTCAGCCTGCCAACAACATAGGCGTGGGGCAGCACAAACTTCGATACTTTTTTGTACACTTCGGGATGCTCGTTTTTCCACCAGAGAATTTTTGGGCCGTGGGTAAAGCTTACCGGGCCGCCCGTCCATTTCACAACCTCCCGGCCTTCCTTTGCCATCTGCCGGACGTAAGCTTCGCACCTGGTATCCAGCCAAGAATCGTAGGGCGTTACCGCCTGGCCGTCCGGGCCGATGCCAAGGATCCCCGCCATCTGCCCGTCTATGCCAATTGCGGCCACCTGCCCGGGTGTAATTTGGGCTTTTGCCATCAGTTCCGCGGTTACCCGCAAGACCGAGGCATATAACTCCTCCGGTTCCTGCCAGACGGTTCCGGCAGCGGGAGAGATCAGGTTGGAAGCTTCAAAGGCTGTGCAGATGCACTGAAGGGCTTGGCTGTACAGCCCGCCCTTGGTGCCTTGGGTGCCGATATCGATGGCAATCACATACATGGCCGCATTCTCGTTTCTGCAATTTATTGTTGATTTTTATTATATAGCAAAGTGCGCTAATGTCAACCAAATCAGGGAGTAATGGTGAATATGGGAACCTTTATTTATCATTAATTATCGTTTTATATTGACGTGAAGCCTTGTCTATACTACAATGATGGCATACCAAGAGAAAAGGAGCGTTTTTTCCATGGCAAACCGAAATATTACGGCCCAGCAAATGGCCAAAATGATTGACCAGACGCTGCTCAAACCCTTTGCGACAAAAGAGGACTTTCGGCAGTTCTGCCTGACCAGCGCCAAATACCATTTCAAAATGGTTGCCATCAATTCTGCACCTGTCACACTGTGCAAGGAATTTTTGAAGGACAGCGACGTATTGGTGGGCGCGGCCATTGGCTTCCCCTTGGGGCAGACCACGATTGAAGCCAAGGTTTTCGAAACCCGCCAGGCCATTGAAAACGGCGCGGATGAAATTGACTATGTGGTGAACCTGGTAGAGCTTAAAAGCGGCAACTGGACCTATGTGGAAAAGGAAATGCAGGCCATTGTATCCCTCTGCCGGGAACATCAAAGGACCATTAAGGTTATATTTGAAAACTGCTATTTGACCGATGGGGAAAAACGGGAGCTCTGCCGGGTGGCTCTCCGGGTGAAGCCAGACTTCATCAAAACCTCCACAGGCTTTGGCACCGGCGGCGCCACGCTGGAGGATGTGCGGCTGATGAAGGAAATGGTGGGCGATCAAATCAAGGTGAAGGCTGCCGGCGGCATCCGCACGCTGCAGGATGCCCTTGCTATGGTGGAAGCGGGTGCGGAGCGCATTGGCACCAGCGCGGGTGTTCTGATCTTGGACAGCCTAACCCAGGAATAGGATGAAAGCATAAAGAAAGCTGCTTCGTTTGATTAAGCGAAGCAGCCCTTTTTTTCTCTATAGTACGCCAGGCGATGTCCAGTACGCTTCGGGTGCGGTGCGCCAATCCGGCATGGAAAGGCCGGAGGGGTCGTACATCACCTGGCCCGCCCGAAGGGTCAGGGCGCATTGCAGCCTGGTGTTTCCCGCCATGCGGGCATTGCCGCAGTCGGCAAAGCTTGTGGGCCCGTCAATTTTCTGCACAAGGGCAATATCTGCGCAGCTTCCCGCATCAAGGCTGCCCAGTTCTGGATGGCCTACCGCACGGGCAGGGAGGATGGTGGCGCGGGCAATTACTTCTTCCAGCTTCATACCCATGGAAGCGTACTTGGACATGATGTGCAGGAGGTTGATCACCGGGCCGCGCACGTTGCCCATGTACAGATCGCTGGAAAGGGTATCGGGGTAAAAGCATTGCTCCAGGGCGGGAACGGCGTTGCGGAACCAGAAGCTTCCCGCGCCGTGGCCCAGGTCGAAATGGATGCCCCGTTCCCTGGCTTCAAAGAGAAATCTGTTTACCTTGCCGTTTTCATCCAGTATCGGGAACTGCTGGGCGTACATGTGGGTGTGGATATCCCCAGGCCGCATCTTTTTCAGCACCAAGTCCTGATAGGAGCATTCCGGCGGGTTGGGCTTAAAATCCACCATGATCTTTCCGCCGCAAAGCTCCGCGGCTTCCAGCGCGGCGTCCACCGATGCCCAGGGCGGGTGCGCCTCATCAAATGGCTTGTCGCCCCAATAGTGGGCAGCCTTGATGCCCACAATCAGCTGGGGAAAGGTTTCCAGAATGGCAGCGGCGATTTTGGGGTGGAAATCAGCAGGGGTCTGCTCGCTTGTCAAATTCACCATACCGCCTGAGGCGATGTTGATGAAGGATAGAATGCGAAGGGGGGACCGGTCAATTACGTCCTGCTTGAACCTGGCAAAATCCCGCCAGCCGCAGGTGCCAGCATCCACCGCAGTGGTGACACCGGCGGCAAACATGTGGGCTTCGGCGTTTACGTTGGGCAGCCCATCCGCCTCTACGGGAAAGCGGGGGTAGATGTGGCAGTGCATATCGATAAGCCCGGGGATGACATACAGCCCCTTGGCGTCAATCACTTTCCGGGCTTTACAAGGCGTGCCCGGCGGAAGAAGGGCGGCGATAAGGCCGCCTGCGATACCCATATCCATGGGCGCGCTTAGCTCCTTTGCCGGGTCAATCACGTGACCGCCGGAGATGAGAAGGTCAAAACGCTGTTCTTTCGCTGCATCCATGGAAAAGGTTCCTCTTTTCACTCAACCTCGGCGATTAATTCAATTTCAATGGGGATATTGCCGTTGGGCAGGTTGTGGGTGCCCATCAGCGTGCGGGCGTGATACCCGCGTTCGTCAAAAACCTCAGTCATCAGGTCCGAAAATCCGTCGCCTACTTCATCCAGCTGGGAAAAACCCTCGGCCACATTGATAAGCGCGGTGCATTTTACGATGCTCTTGACCTTATCCAGGTTCCCCAGGTAATCCCGTAAGGCCCCAATGAGGATGATGCCGCATTCCCTGGCGGCGGCGTATCCTTCCTCCAACGTAAGGTCTTTTCCGATGCGCCCCGCGAAAATAGGCTTTCCGGTAATTTGATCCTCGGGGCCGTGGCCGGAGGTATATAGCAGGTTCCCTACCCGGCGCAATACCACAATAGGCTTGCGCTTGGGGAAAGGCAAAAAAAGCTCCTCCTGGTTTTCGTCAGCAAGGCGGTTGATGGTGCTCATCTGCATTTTCTCCTTTGCATCAGCGCAGTTTGACGATGCACTCCACGGTCACAGGCGCGTTTTGCGGAAGGTTGAAGGCGCCCATGGCGCTGCGGGCATGCATGCCCCGCTGGCCGAAAACCTCCAGCATCAAATCGGAAAAGCCGTTGATGACCGCGGGCTGGGAGGAAAAGTCCCCGCCGCTGTTCACCAGGCCCAGCACCTTTACAATACAGTCCACCCGGTCCAGATCGCCGATATAATCGGTGAGCAGCGTCAATACGTTGACGGCGCACCGGCGGGCGGCTTCGTATCCCTGCTCTATGGTAAGATCTGTGCCAACCCGGCCTGTGCAGATCAATTTGCCGCTTTCATCCGTGGGCAGTTGGGCGGAGATGTACAGGATATCCCCGGCCTGCTTGACGGGCACGACTCCCTTGCCCTTTCTGTCCTTTTTGGGCAGCTTGATGCCTAGCTGTTCCAGTCGCTTGTCAGTCTGTCCCATGGTTTATGCGCTCCTTTGTCATTGGTTTCAGGGGTGATCTGCGGCATCTGCGCAGGAAGCTTCCTCGGGGGGCGGGGCGACGGTATCGCCCATCACCAGCTGGGTATCGTAGGTTTTCAAAAGGGGGAAAGGCTCGACACCGTCCAAAATCTGTGTGAGGTAGCGGATGCTGTCCCGCCCTATTTCATACAGGGGCTGGCTGATATAGGTGATGGCGGGACCCCGGTAAATATCCTGATAGGAGGTGGCCTTATCAAAGCCGATCACTGAAATATCGCCCGGAACGGAACCGCCTGCATCCTGAATGCCCATAATGACCCTGGCAGAGATGCGTTCGTTGCTTGAAAAAATGGCGGTAGGGCGGGTGGAAGCGGGCAGCTTCATTAGGTCCCGGCCTGCCTGGTAGGCCAGGTCGTAATCTTGATAAATGTTGCGGATATAATCGCCGCCGATGCACAGGCCGTGGGCATGCATGGTTTCCATGTAGCCGTTGAAACGGTCCAGATTCACCTTTTTGTTGGGATCGCCCATGAAATGGACAATCCTCCGGTGGCCCATTTTGATCAGGTATTCCACCGCATTCTTTGCGCCGGATACGTTATCCACAAGAATCTGGTTGACCGGGTGGGCCTGATAGCTGTTTTCAATAAGCAGGAAGGGAAAGTTCACCTCATGCAGATGCTCAATCACGGGCTGGTCGGAAAACAGGGAGCCATACAGGATGATGGCATCGGTGATACCGTTGGTCAAAAACTGGATGTATCTGTCGCGGGTTTCCTGCTCCCGCCCCAAAGAGCAGAAGATCACGTTGCGCTGCACCTCGGCAGCCCCGTCGTCAATGCCGTGGATCAAATCCGTAAAGAAGGGGGCGTGAAGGTTGCGCACCAGTACCGCGATACTGTCCGCCTTGCGGCGCACCAAGGCCCGGGCCGCATTGTTGGGGAAATACCCCAGTTTCTTGATGGTGGCTTGCACCTTTTCTTTGATTGGAGGGGATACATTGCTGGCGCCGTTAATAACCCGGGACACGGTTGCAAGGGATACGCCGGCGTGCTTGGCAACGTCTTTTACTGTTACCA
>JAEVYX010000125.1 GCA_023392515.1 Bacillota bacterium
GCGTAGGTGTGGGTGTAGGCGTTGGAGTAGGTGTAGGTGTAGGTGTGGGTGTGGGTGTTGGTGTAGGCGTCGGTGTTGGCGTAGGTGTGGGTGTAGGTGTTATCGTGGGCGTAGGCGTGGGTTCCGAATAGGCAAACACCGAGAGATCGGGGATGCCATAGCCGTAAAGCGTGTCATAGCCCGTGCTGCCAAGGTCTGCACAAAGGCCTATCAAGGAAGCCTCGACCTGGGAGGGGCTGTATCCCGGCTCGCTCAGCATAATCATTGCGCAGGCGGCGGAGATATGGGGCGCAGCCATGGAAGTGCCGCTCATGGTGATAAAGCCGCCGGCGTAATTGCAGCTGGAAATGCCTCCGCCGGGTGCGGTAACATCCACTGAGGAGCCGTAGTTGGAAAAAGAGCTGCGGCCCAATGTGCTGTTCACAGACGCTGTGACGATGCAGCCTGAAAGGGTCAGGCATGCGGGTATATAGTTGGCTGTGTCGCTCGCATCGTTTCCTGCCGCACAAACGACAGCCGCGCCTTTTCCGGTGGCGTAGCTGACGGCGTCGTTATACAAATTGTATTCGTCCGGGGTATACTCGCCGCCCAAGCTTAAATTGATCACATCGCAGCCGGCGTCTGCTGCATCGCGAATGGCATTTGTAATGTCGGAGGAGTAACCGTAGCCGTCCGCATCCAAAACACGATATGCCGCGACACGAACATCAAGGGCCTGAGTCAAGTCGACAATCGTACCTGCCACATGGGTCCCGTGTCCGTTTTCATCGGATGGATCGGTATCTCCGCCCACATAGTCATAGGCTGCCAGGCGTTTGCCTGAAAGGAAGCTGTGGGCGGATACGCCGGTGTCGATAACGGCAACCACGATAGACCCGCTGGATGTTATGGCAAGGCCCTCATTCGCCCCGTCCGCGTGCATTGCCGAAACGCCCCAGGAGTGGTATGTGTAGGAGGATTGGATACCGGTCCCATCAAAAATGGACATGATGCTGTCGGGTACAACGTACTTCACATATCCGACATTTTTAAGCGCATTGTACGCCGCTTCGGTCTCTTCCACCGTTGTGAACTGAATCAAAAAACGCTTGTTCTTGCTGCCGACAATGATATCCGGATTGTATTCGCCGACCTCGGGCATGGTGCCGTCCGTCTTGACCAGCAAGCGCATCAGATTGAACTGTGAATATATTCTTGCCGATTTGCCATGATCTTTCGGCGCCCTGTTGTTTTGGGAAACAGCCATGGAGAACTGCTTGTTCGTATCCGTCATGGTTACGGTTGTGGCGCGGAGTATTTCGATGGGAAAATCAAACTTCAAATCCAGGCTGCCCTGTACAGCCGCTGTTATGACGGCGTTTCCGGCCGTGATACCTGTCACGGCCCCTGCCGTGTCCACGGTTGCGACCGTTTCGTCCGAGCTTGACCAAAGGAGCAAACCGTTGGCAATTTGCGTATGCTTGTCAAGCGCGGTCAGAGCATATGTTTTGCCAGCCTGCATACGGGCCTTGCCCGTCACCGTAATGGATGAAACGGGCGGGAAAACGGTTACGGCACACTGCGAAAAGACGCCGCTTGAATCGGCTGCAGTTGCGGTGATAACCGCGCTGCCGGTGTTAACGGCGGTGACAAGGCCGGATTCATCCACCAGCAGCACGGATCCGTCCGACGATGTCCAGATAAGCGAAGAATGGTCCGCATCGGAAGGCTCAACCAATGCATGGATGGTTCTCTGGGTACCAGCCGCCATTGCGGTTTCGGCCGCGTCCAGCATAATGGACGTGATGGGCGCGAGGGTGGAACCTCCTTGGAATGCAAGCATCGCCATTGGTTCGTCCGACGGCTCCGGCACAATATATTCTGCCGCGTCGGCTTGTGAACCGGTTGGTCCGGGGGTGGATTCCAAAATCGGTTCCGGGGATTCTTCCGCTTCAGGCGCTGGTGTAATTTGCGTTTCGGCAGAAGGCTCTGTGAGCGCCTTGGATATTTCAGCTTGGAAAAGGCATTCGATTCGCGCCAGGAGATGCCCATCATGGTCGGCATACGTCTCGCTTTTGTCAAAGGTCAGCAAGAAATCCTGGGTTTCCTCCCCGGTCAAGAACCTTACCTGGCGCAGGTACATATAGCCGTCAATAATTCCCTGGTCGCTGTCAAAGTGGCAGAGGACCCAGTCGTATCCCGGATTGTTTTCGTCCCTTATGATCCGGCTTGATATGTAGACAATGTCCTTTTTGGAGAGGTATGCGATGATGGCGCTATCCTTTTTTGCTTTGTAAAGGATAGGTGATTCATCGTTAAGCACCATTGCATACCCTTCGGACGCGTCTTCCAGGCTACCGGAAGCCGCTTCAGGTGCCGCTGCGGGAGATTCCGTTGGCGGTGAAACCTCTTCGGCGGCGGGAGGCGCTGTTGGGGCTTCCACTGGCGCGGGGGTTGGCGCATCAGGAACAGCCGTTGGTTCGGGCGTGTTAACCTGCACCGGCTCCAGGCTGTTCTCAGGGGGAGCGGTTTCAATATCCCCGGAGGGATCTTCCTGCGCCTGCTGCATAACCTCCGTTGATTCCGCAAACGCATCATTGGAAACCCAGGAGGTCGGAGGAAGGATAGAGCCAAACAGGATGATGAAGGAAATGCATAAGGCGAGCACACGGGACCTTTTCATGGTCTGATCCTCCATTGTATGAATAGGCTTGATGATTTTGAATAATATGCACATTGCCGGCTGCTGCCGGCGAAAAGAAGAAAACAAACCCCAGGAGGGTAGAGATGATCAGCTGCTAAAGATTATCCAAATTGTTTCCATGATTATGTCAAAGTCAGTACATTGCGCTTATCATCTGGATATGCTTATTTAGCAAGAAGCCAGCACCATCAGTCATTACACCAATCTGCTGATCGATCTATGGATTTTTTCATTCGGTTTTGCTCCTTTCGGTAACTGGCTGCCACCGGCTGATTGCCAAGGCCCTATAGCTTTGCGTCACAACCTTTCGGCTGCTTTGCCGTTTCGAGATTCTTTCACACATTGTAGTGAAAGATATACGCCAAGTCAATATAATCATACAACAAAGTAAAAGAAAATGTCGAATTGTCAAACATGCTGGATAGAAGCGGAACCCGGGGACCGGTTCTTTTTGATACGCATATTAAGAGCTGTGTTGTATGTATAAAAAACCAATCTTTCGGCTTGCATTCATTTATCCGGATATCAAAAGATGTTTGGTGAAGGACGTCTCTCCGTATCACAGGTTATGGCGCAAAGGAGGAATTGACCAGAACTAACGATCGTGAGATAATTCATATCATACATTTTGGAGAATACTGGAACCCGAAAAGGCAAACTTTGCAGAACAGAACAAGGAAGAAGCTTTTGAATAGCTGATAAAGGAGGTATACTATGGCGTCGTGGATGAAGAATTATCTATCGATCATCGAGGAAGAAAAAGCAGGTTCCTGTCCATATTGCAAGCGTGATGATTTGGAATTTGACTATTATGTTTCCAATAAAGAAAAAGGCACGGGCATATTGCATATCAAGTGTAACTCATGTGGAGAGCAAGATATGGTATGCCGCGTACCTGTTCCTGAAAAATTCAGATAAAGTCCAATTGAAGTGGTATGTATTGATTTATTTACATTCTCTATTGGATAAAAAGTAAAGGTGTCGCGTAAGCAACGCGGCGAGGCAAGGTAAGCATGATTACAAAAGTATTGATTTGGCTGATAATGACTCTTTTTCTCTTGAGTGGAATATCATCGTTATTCGATCAGGTAGAGCTGTTTCCAAATGATAAGTTGATTGGTGTAGCTGTTGGCTTAATTGGTTTTGTTTTTTTCCTTTTGATGTATCTGGATATTAAGCGTGCTGAAAAACAGATTCCGCTGCCGCAACCTTCCAAAGAGGAAGGGCATGAGGGGGAACTGGTGCCGATTGAATGCCCCTATTGCGGCAGCCATGATGTGCGAAAGATCAGCTATACACAGCAAATGATTCGATCATTCTTTTTGATTCGTCTCTTAGGAATTGCACTATATTGCTTACTGGGTTTGAAAAGACTGGATTTTGAATACTGTTGTATGAACTGCAAGGGTGAATGGAAATAGTTTGGCGAAAAAGTAGTGCCGTTCCGTAAAGACCATCAACCCATACTGCACCTCGGACATAGTATGATACCATCCTACATGATGTCTGGAGGGCTTTTGATGAATTATACGGTTGTGCCGGGCGATACGCTCTTTTCAATCGCCCAAAGGTTTGGCACCACAGTGCCGGCCCTTTTGCAGTTGAACCCCCAAATTACGAACCCCAGCTTGATTTTTCCCGGTCAAATTATCCGCATAACCGATGTGGAACCAACCCCGCCTACCAGGGTTTGCCCCCTGCTGCGCCGGGGAGACCGGGGGCCGGATGTATCCCGGCTTCAGATTCTGCTCCGGGTGGCCGGGTTTGATCCGGGGCCGATTGACGGCATATTTGGAGCCAGAACCTACAACGCGCTGGTCGCGTTTCAGCGCAGCGTACGGGAAATAGAGCTGATTTCCGGCGTTGCGGATTATGAAACCTGGACCGCGCTGGGGGCGGAATGCGAGCCCGGGCCGGTGGTGCCCCCCGGCGTCGTGCGGTACACGGTAAGGCCGGGGGAATCGTTGTACATTATAGCTGCCCGCTTCAATGTAACGGTGCAGCAGATTCTTGCAGTAAATCCCCAAATCACAAATCCGGCCAGGATCAACGCTGGGCAGGTGATCAATGTCCCCGTGCCGCAGCCCTGATACTGTGCAGGCCTAGGGCTCCATATACCCGCCCTCCATAGGGGATACGGCGTGCTTTGAAAACAGCTTCAGCACGCCGGTTTTATATTTTTCCGGCCTGGGCTGCCAGGCATCCCTGCGCTTTTTCAGTTCCACCGCAACTTCATCCTCGCCCATCGGCACCCCGTGTATGCCCACAATAGACAGCACCCGGCCGGGAATATCCAGGTATATCAAATCGTCCTCCTCAATGAGGGCGATAGGGCCGCCCTGGGCCGCCTCAGGGGAGACATGGCCAATTGCCGGGCCTTTTGAGGCACCGGAAAAGCGTCCGTCGGTGATGAGGGCGATGGATTTCCCCAGCACCGGGTCGGAGGAGATGGCCTCGGTGGTATAAAACATTTCGGGCATGCCGCTGCCTTTTGGCCCTTCATAGCGGATGATGACCGCGTCCCCCGGCTTGATGCGCCGGCTCAGCACCGCCTCGATGGCGTCCTCCTCGCAGTCAAAAGGCCTGGCTCGAAGGGTGGCGATATACATTTCCTTTGGCACGGCGGAATGCTTTACCACCGCGCCGTCCGGGGCAAGGTTTCCCCGCAGCACCGCCACGGCCCCTTCCGTGCCCAGGGGCCTTTCGGCGGGGCGGATGATATCCTCCCGGGCCAGGCCAAGGGGCTTGAGATAGCCTTCGCAATGGGCGTAAAAGCCGTTTTCCCGCAGGGCCTGCAGGTTTTCACCCAGGGTTTTTCCCGTAACGGTTAAAACATCCAGATGCAGCTGGTCTTTCAATTCTTCCATAATCCGGGGTACGCCCCCGGCGTAATAGAAATACTGGGCGGGCCATTTCCCGGCTGGGCGGATGTCCAGCAGGTATTTCGTCTCCCGGTGGATGCGGTCAAAAAAGTCCCCGTCGATGGGTATCCCAAACTCGTGGGCAATGGCGGGGATGTGCAACAAAGAGTTAGTGGAGCCGGAGATGGCGGCATGAACCCGCACCGCATTTTCAAAGGATTCCTTTGTAACGATGTCCCGGGCCCGCAGCCCCTTTTCCGAAAGATAAACGGCCTGGCGGCCCGCCTCATAGGCAGCCTCGGATAATTCCCTGCATGTGGCGGGCATAAGCGCCGTGCCCGGCAGCATCAGCCCCAAGGCCTCGGCCATGATCTGCATGGTAGAGGCGGTGCCCATAAAGGAACAGGCCCCGCAGGAGGGGCAGGCGTGGCGCTTGTAATGGGTGAGCTGCTCCCTGGTGATTTCCCCGCGCCTTTCCATGGCGCTGTACATACCAATCTGCTCCAGGGTGAGAAGGTTCGGCCCCGCGTCCATCACGCCTCCTGTTACCACAATGGCGGGCAGGTTCAGCCTTCCAATGGCCATCAGGTGGGCGGGAACTGCCTTGTCGCAGCTGGCAATAAAGACGCCCGCATCAAAAGGCGTGGCGCTGTAGTGGATTTCAATCAGGTTGCAGATCGTGTCCCTGGAGGCCAGTGAAAAATTGATGCCGTCGTGGCCCTGGGCCATACCGTCGCAGATGTCGGTGGCAAAATATCTGGCCCCTTTGCCGCCGCTGTCTGCTATGCCGCGGACGGCCTCGTTCGTCAATTCAAACAGATGAGCGCTGCCGGGATGGCTGTCGCCGAAGGTGCTTTCCACAAGGATTTGGGTCTTGTGCAAGTCCTCCTCCGTCCAGCCCATCCCCAGGCGCAGGGGGTCCATTTCCGGGGCAAGGGACCGGACTTTTTGGCTGATGCTCATTTCTTGATTCGCCATCCTTTCACGTAAAACCATTTCTATTGACAGGGGAAAGACCGCCGCCTATAATGGGAAAAAATGCTACTTGCATGGATATTATTCAATAAGGGAGTGCGCACCATGAAAACCATTGTACTGTACTACTCCTACAAGGGGCATACCAAAGCGGTGGCACAAAAAATGGCCAAGGCTCAGGGGGCTGAGGCAGTGGAAATCCAAACAAAAAAGGTGAAGAGCATGGCGGCAACAGCGTTCTTTGACTGCCCCCGGGCCATGATGCGCAAAGCCGTCCCCATCAAGCCCATCACGAAAAACCTAGCCGGCTACGACCGCATCATCCTGGCGGCTCCCGTGTGGGCGGGCAACCCGGCCCCGGCCTTCAACGCCATGGTGAAGCTCCTGCCCAAGGGCAAGGAGGTAAAGGTGGTGCTTGTCTCCAAGGGCGGAGAGACGGAAAAGAGCGCGGCGGGCACCAAAGCCCTCATCGAAAAGCAGGGCTGCCGCGTGGCTGGCTATGAGGATGTAAAGGAACCGGCCTGACAGACGCTATTTCATAAACCCGTATTCAGTAAAGGCCCGGCGGATGCCTTCTTCCGTCGTGGAGAAGTGCAGGCCCTGCTCCTCGGCCTTTGCGCAGTCCATGCGCAAATCGGGGTACTTGCCCTTTTCCTCTTCCTCCGGGCGCAACAGTTCTTTTATCCGGTCTTTGGCACCCAAATAGGTGAATACCGCCCGGGCAGCCTCAAAGGTGCTGATTTCCGAGCAGCTTCCAAAGTTGTAGACTCCGGCTTGTACGTGCAAAAGGCCGGGGATGTTTTCAATCACTTCCTGTACATAGGTAATACCCCGGCCGCTTCGGCTGGGAAGGGTGAGGGGCTCGCTCGTATAAATCGCCTGCTGGCATTTTGTAATCAGGTTCTGGCTGGTAAACAGCCCCCGTACGTGAAAATCATACATCCAGGTCAGGCGGATGGCGGCATAATTGTCCGTTGCGGCAGCAATGTGCTCCTCCGCCTCTTTTTTATGCTTTCCGTATATGTTCTTTGGCGCAAGGGGAATGTCCTCCCGGTGGGGGCCTGCCTCCGCGGTTCCGTTGTACACCTGGTCGGTGCTGAAGTGGACCAATCTCGCCCCCGTCTCCCTGCAGGCGATGGCCAGGTTTTCGGCCCCCTCCACGTTGACCTGGAAGGACAGCGCCGGGTCTTTTTCGCATGCATCCATCCGGGAAATGGCGGCGCTGTGGATGATGGCCAGGGGCTTGTATTCCCTGGCGGCCTTTAGGCAGGCCTCCCGGTCCTGAATATCCAAATCGTTATGGCTAAGCCCCAGAACGGGCATCTTTTCTTTTAAATACCGGTAAAGCCTGGATGCGCAAAACCCGTTGATGCCGGTTAAAAGGATCAAGCCGGAATTCGCCATGATGGTCCCTCCTTTGATAGGGTGTCTGTTCCCTTTCATTCGCCGGAGAAGAGAAAAACCCTTGCGAAAGGGTACAAAAAAGGCTGTCGTGTTAGTCGTATAATGTCATAAATATATAAGAGGATGGCATCCGAAGGTTTCCAAAGGGCGACCGGAAAGCCCTTTGGTCGCGTCCATAGGCGCGAAATCCCTCCTCTTAAATAACTTTATACATTATATGCGTTTAGCACGATAGCCCCTTTCTTAGACTATATGCGCAGTTATATTTCAGAAATGACCTTCGGCGGTGGGGTTGTTCAGCACCCCAAAGGCCGCCAATAAAGACAGGGTCAGATCGATCACCGTTTTCAACCATTCTTCTGTAATGCCCAGCGTTTCATACAGGCCTAGGTTGCCCATTAGCATCATCAGCGTGGACAGGATGCCTGCCCACACCACCTTTGATTTCCAGCGATTTTGCTCCATTCCCTTTCCTCCTTTTTTAAAGTGATTGATTGCCTCGCTTTTGCCGGGAGGGCTGTGATTCCGAAAGCATCCGTGCATCATTCCCTTTACGATAGTGCCACCGCCGCCCCGGGATACCGGGCCGCAAGCGCTTCCGCCTCCCCCTTTGAAAGGCCCGGGATGGTCACTTGATAGGCGGGCTCCTCATCCGGCGTATCCCCGGGGTCCGCCGTTTCATAAAGCGCGGTCCAGGTCTTTGGCCCGGCCACCCCGTCTGCATCAAGGCCCCAATCTTTTTGAAAGGCAATAACAGCCTTTTGCGTCTCTCCGCCGAAAATTCCGTCCGCGCCGTATTGGGGCAGGGCCATTCCCTTTGCCAACAAAAGCTGTTGGAGCCTATTCACATCCTCCCCCCGGTCGCCCTTGCGCAAGGTGGGGGAAAGGCTTTCCCCGGCATCTGTTTCCGGTTCCGTCTGCATGTTTTCATCCAGCCCTTTCAATTTGGCCCAATGGGTGAAGGATGTCTGGCCTATGTTCCTTCGCACTACGCCGTAGGCGTGACCCCGGGCCTCCACAATCGTTCCGTCGCCCAGGCAAACCGCCACGTGCTTTTTCTTGCCGCTGGTATCGTCGTGGCGAAAGAGCATCAGCCCTTCGGATTTTTCCGGAAGCGTCGCCATCCTGCCCTTTTCTTCCCATATATCCTGATTCCATTGGCTGGTTGCTCCGGATACCAGCCTGTACCCCCCTGCGGCGGCCGCCGCCCTTGTCAGTTGGGCGCAGTCGTAGCAGCGCTTCCCAATCCATTTGGGCCCGTAGGTGAAAATCATGGCGGCATAGTCCGGATACTGTTTGGCCTGGGCGTTCAGCCGGGCTTGGGTGCAGACCCAGCCGGTGGCGCCCATCACATAGCCGCAGCCAACCCTGTCCAT
>JAEVYX010000037.1 GCA_023392515.1 Bacillota bacterium
AGCCATGTAGTAAAAGCACACCATGTTCCCCACCTTGGTAAAAAAAGGGTTGGGCCTGCTCATCCTGAAAATTACGTTCTTTGCGCCGCATACTGCCGATTTCGCCTCCTTAACGTTCCTCCAGTGCAGTTATATCTTGCTGCCTGCCCATAACCAAAAGGGAATCCCCTTCCTGGAAGCGGGTATCAGCAGATGGCGAAGGAATAAAATCCTGACCACGGTGGATTCCAAGAATCGTTAGACCATGCTTGTTGCGTACATCCAGTCCGATGATTGTCTTCCCCGCCCAGCTTCTGGGCATTAGCACATCCACTAGCTGATAATCATTTGACAGCGAAATCAATTCCATCACGCTAGGTGTCACCAGGGATTTAGCCACCCGTGCTCCCATATCCCGCTCAGGGAAAATGACCTGATCTACACCCACTTTACGCAAAACCTTGGCATGCAGTTCATCCATAGCCTTTGCCACAACCTGAGGTATACCCAATTCTTTGCACATCAAGGCGACCAGGATGGAATCCCGTACGTTTTGGCCAATGCTTACAACTGCCACATCAAAATTTCTTGCACCGAGAGATTCCAGTACCCCCTCTTCGGTAGCATCCGCCTGCACCGCTTGCGTAACCTCCTGGGCTACGTCCTCCACCAATTCGGCATCGGTATCCACTGCCAATACATCGTGACCCATGCGAAATAACGTTCTGGCAACGCTAGAGCCAAAACGGCCCAAACCTAATACTAAAAATTGCTTAGTTTTCCCTCGCATACTGTTTTTCCTCCCGCTTGGCTTAACCAATCATAATACGTCCTTCCGGATAATGCAAGTGATTGGCAGTATTGCCCTGTTTGGCGCGTATGGCCATTGCGATGGTCAAAGGTCCAACTCTGCCAAAATACATCATTAATATAAGCACAGCCCTGCTCATGCCAACAAGATTCGGCGTTCCGATTGCAGATACGCCCACGGTGCCAAAGGCAGAAGCAGCTTCAAACAACAGGTCAATAAAATTATACCCATTGCCGCTTTCCGTTAACGTCAAGGCCATTGTTCCAACAATCAAAATCATGAGGCTGATAAACAAAATGGCCAGCGCACGCCGCAAGAGATCCTGGGGAAGACGCTTTCCAAAAACATTCACATCCTCATGCCCGGAAATTGTATTGATAACAATCAACAATAATACGCTCATGGTGGTGGTTTTTACGCCACCGCCGGTAGAGGCCGGGGATGCGCCAATAAACATCAATATAACCGACATCAGTTTGGACGTCTGTGTCATGCTTGCCTGATCAATCGTATTAAAGCCTGCCGTACGCAGTGTTACAGACTGAAACCACGAATTCAGCACCTTTTCCGGCACAGTCATCCCTGACGCCAGCGTAGCAGGATTTTGCCATTCGACAAGAAGGAAAAAGATGGTCCCCGATACAAGCAGTCCTGCCGTAATAGTCATTACCAATTTAGCGTGCAGTGTCAGCGCCGACAGGTCCTTGCGGTTTTTTATCACCTCGAACAAGACGGCAAAACCCATTCCACCTGTTATAATCAATGTGCTGATAGTCAGCACAACCAAGGGATCGGATGAAAAGTTCGTAATGCTCTGATAATTGCCGAACAAATCAAATCCTGCATTGCAAAAAGCGCTTACAGCATGGAACAGGCTAAAATAAATTCCCTTGCCCAGCCCATACATCGGTATAAACCGTATTGACAGCACCAGTGCTCCCGCCAGCTCGAACAGTAGCGCCAAAGCGCCATACCACATGGACAGCCGGACCATTCCTGACAGGGTGGAGGTATTCATGGACTCCCGTATGAGAATCCGGTCCCACAGCGTAATACGCCTGCCCAGCATCACCATTACAAGAGTAGCCAGAACCATAAAGCCCAGCCCTCCGATTTGAAGCAAAAGAAGGATGACAATTTGCCCAAAAAGCGAAAAAGCTGTCCCCGTATCCACAACAACCAACCCTGTAACACATACAGCGGATGTTGCGGTAAATAAGCCTTCAAAAATTCCGATGCTCTTCCCATCAGCAGATGCAATGGGCAAAGACAGAACCGATGCCCCAAGCAAAATGAGAACAGCAAAGCCCAGAGCCAGAACCTGCTCCGGACGCATCGTTTTGCGCAGCCGATCCACCACTTGCCGCGCATTGGGAAAATGCACAACCCCACACTCCTCATCCATCCATATTGATTGACAAACAAGAATAGTATATCTCTTTTGGCCCAGGTTGTACAGCCCCCTATTTAAATATGCCGTCTGTGCAGACAACTCCTTTCTTCTTCTGACAATTTGTTTATGCAGCAGATTGTCCGCCCGCTACTTTCACTGTTAAAACCGTCATATCATCTTTGGGTATTCCGCCGGCAGTGATTAAAGCGCTGCGCAGAAGTGCATCGGCCATACGCTGCGGATCTTCATAAAAGTTATGGGATATGGCTTTTTCCAAAGACATGCTATCCGGATATGCATCCTGTACACCATCACTGATAAAGATGAGAAAGTCCCCATCATAAAGGCGCAGTCGTTGGCAGATCGGTGTGACATGCTCCAATATGCCAAGGGGCAGCGCTACCCCCACAATGGATTTTACATGTCCACCGCGGACAAGATAGGAGGTACAAGCCCCCAGCTTTTCGATTTCCGCCTCCCCCGTCCACAGATCGAGTACGCAAAGATCCACCGTGGCGAATTTTTCTCCTCCCGAGGCGGAAAGCATCATGCCGTTCACTGCAGTAATCGCCTGTTCTCTGGTATATCCCGTAGCAAGGCATAACGAAAGAAGCTCCAGCGTTTTTTGACTTTCGCAACGGGCGTTTTCTCCATGGCCCATGCCGTCTGACAAGGCAATCAAGCAAGCGCCTCCCGGATATACATCCTGGAGTACCGCATCCCCGCTCACCGGCACCTCTCCGCCTTCCGGCTGCTTTGCGCAAAGAGTGGCACTTCCCGTACAAACTGAGAAGGCTGGGACCTCTTCCAAAAGCAGCCTCCCTTTTTCCAAGGCAGCCTCCCGCATGTTCAAATGTACTTTTTCCCATAGAGCTTCAATCAGTTTTTCCGGTTGCCATCTGGCAAAGGAGAGGGGCTCCCCCTCGATGCCTACTTGCAAATGGCCTGCAACCTGGCGGGCATAGGCCAATTTCCCGGGAAATCCGATTTCTCTGATTACCTTGGATACCTCATAGGCCGCCTGCAAATCCCCTATCGTTTCTCCGGTCACCATCTGGGCCATTTTTCCTACTGATCTAGCCATAGCTATCAAATGCGTACGTATCATATCGCGTTCATACTGTGCCCTTAACTCCTGAGCCTTTTGGCTGCGTTTCTCCTTTTGGATGTTTTTAGCCGCTTCCTGCAATCCATGCAGGCGGATGCAGCCGCAGCCTCTCAGAGCGGTCACAGCCTTTTCCAGAGCCTCTTCCCCCTTATCCGCCTGTTCCATAACCGCTTGCAGCATTGCTTTTGTATGTGAGAATTTCTCATCCCAGCAAGTCTGAAGCTGCGCGCAGTTCCTGCAAAAGACGGCGGCCAATTGCTCTGCAGCGGGCGTTTCGCTCTGCCCAGCTACGGTAGGCAGAGACTCTGCCATCTTTTCCATTAAGCTTTCCCATCGGCGCATCTGTTCGGATGCAAATGCGTTTTCCATGCCGGCATGAACCGGCTGGGCCGCGAGCAACAGTGCTTTTAAATGTAATAGCGGCCTTTCGTCCAGCTTCCAAAACAAAAGGCATCCTACAAGTGCCGCACCGTGGCTTAGTGGGGAATATGATGATCCCGTGAATAGAGACGCCAGCAGGTGAGCCAGCAAAAACAAAATCCAGACTTCCCAGCGTTTTCCTCTCCCCATGACTAGCCCCGATAAAAGTCCACCCAGAGAAAGCTGCACCATAATCAAGCTATCGTGGCCACTCAGCGCCAAGGCTGCCCCCATCAGGAGACCGCCGCAAACAGCAGCAGCGCTTCCGGCTGAATAGGCAAGTGCACAGATCAAGGCTGTAGCAAGCGCTTGCCCGATATTGATGGTAAACAGCTCCATAAAACCTGTGCCTGTTAACAGAAGGATAGCCAGCATCAGGCAGCAAAGCTTGTCATCCATAGAAAGCGTATGCCTGCTGCTGGATAGCACTCCAACTGCCTGTTTAAATGCCGGGGCGGCCACTGCCCCCATCAAAACCGCAGCACCGCTCAGCAGTATGGAACCCGGAACATCAGAGAAAAAGGAAATAAACAGACGGGGCAAAAGGGCCGCAGCGGATATAATCGCCAAGCCCAAATCCCCTCTTTTTTTCCACCATGGGGAGACAAGAATCATTCCCAGGATACCGGCATACTGCCAGGCATCCAAAGAAATGCCCCACAACATTCGCATGCCAAGAGCCGCACCTGCCCCGACAGCCGGCCATATCAGAGAATAGCCGGAAACACCCAGTGCGGCAATCCAGGCCACCGCAAACGGAGAGGGTACAGTAAAGCATTGAGAAAAGGAAAAGAAGAAAGTACATGCTGCAAGAAGGCAGGGCTGACATACAGCCCGAACCCAGCTATCAATAAATATTCTGGCCTTGGCGTTAAATTCATTAAATACGCTGGCACGATTTCTCTTTTTTACATATTCTGTCGACTGCGCGCTGGTCTCCATGCCGCAATCCCCCCCCCTATAGCGATCAAATAGATGTTTACAGTATAGCGGGACAGGCTTCGGCTCCATGTCGTATTGATTTGCGAAAGAGGTCCCCTATGCGCGTAATGTGCCAAAGAACGCAAAAAGTGCTTTGCAAAGCACAAGCTACTGCAAAGCACTTTCCCTTCGTTTTTTAACGCACCATTCCTTTTGCGGCATCATCTCTTGTATGGCGGGCGATAGCGGAGAATATGAAATTGATGATATAATACACAAGTGCGACCGTCATATAGATGACAATAATGTCCTCCGCCGTTACCATGGTGCGGTGCGCAGCGGCAATTTTGCTCGTAAAGGAAAGCTCATAGGTACCTACCAATGCGCAAAAAGAAGTATCCTTAATGGTAGTAACAAACTGGCTGATTAAAGGAGAACGGATGCGGCGTACCGCCTGGGGCACAATCACATACCAAAGTCCCTTCACCCAGCTGAAGCCCTGGGAATATGCTGCCTCCCACTGGCCTTTGCCTACACTGTTCAACCCACCGCGGACAATTTCAGCCACAATGGCAGAGGTAAATATCGTCATGGCCGCGATGCCGCTTTCCAGCGGCGGGAGTTTCGTCATAAACCGCATAGCTACAATGAATAGTGTAAGCGGAATATTGCGTACTGTCTCAATATAAACCGCTGCCAACTGCTTTAGCACCGGAATTTTGCTTTGCCGCAAAAGGCCCAATATTGTGCCGAAAACAAAGCTGAGGGCGATGGTGCACAAGGCGATGTACAGCGTATTAAGAAGGCCTTGCCCAAGGAAAGCCATAATCTTTACCGTAAAGACTTTTTGAATCGCGGCAATCCAACGATTATCCATTGCTCATACTCCTTTTCTCCAGCTTTCGGGCCAAAAGGGAGATGGGCAGGCATATGACAAGATACAGCACCCCGGTCATCACAAAAGTTGGGCCATATATCAGGTTGTTGCCGCTCCATGTGTTTGCTGCATACATCAATTCCCCTCCGGCGATAACGGCCATCACCGAAGAGTTCTTGATCAGGTTCACTGCTTGGTTTGTTAAAGGCGGCAATCCGATTTTTACTGCCTGGGGCAGCACAACCCGGAACATGCTGCCCAAGAAGCTGAACCCCTGGCTGGAAGCAGCTTCCAACTGGCCAAAAGGTACAGCCTTGATTGCGCTGAACACAATATCCGTAGCATAGGCGCCGGTATACAGCGCCAAGCCTATCACGCCAATGGAAACCGTATCCCATATAACGCCGATCTTGGGCAGCATATTGTAATAGATGAAGACCTGTATGACCAGCGGTGTATTTTGAAAGATGGACATATAGACTTTTATGATTCCGATTAACACCTTCTGCTTGCTGCAAAGGATCATTCCCCCCGCAATACCAATGAGAAGGGTAAAGAACAATCCAAGCCCGGAAATAAAAAGCGTTCGCATAAACCCCTGGGCAAAGAATTGCCAATCCTGAAACCAGGTCATCCAGTTTTGCCATGAGAAGGGTCCGTTTTGCACGGGCGTCACATCCCTTTTGCAGTTGTCGAAAATAAACAGGGAAAGTTTCCGCCACCCCATGAGGCGGCGGAAACTTGCACATATACTCTGCCCTTGTTACACCAACCGAAAGGAGAGGTTATGGCTTCCCTTTTGTCTGTTACTGAGCAGGCGCGGGGCTGGGAGTAGCGGCGGCCAATTTTTCGGCAGCTTCCCATAGAGATACGCCGTATGCATCCACTTCGTCCCAATTTACCGCAACCAGGCCCCAGTTGGCAACCATCTCATCCATGGTGCCTGCGGCGCGCAGTTCATTAATCACTCCGTCTACGGCAGCTAACAATTCGAGGTTTCCCTTTTTTATCGCTACGCCGTAGGGCTGGCTGGCAAAAGAATCCGGCAGAAGGGTCACGGTATCATCCACATATCCCATCAAAATCGCTTTGTCTACGGAGAAGCAATCCACCCGGCCGCTATCCAAGGCCGCCTTGATGTCCGGATAGGTGGGAAACTCCAGAAATTCCATGGTATACCCGGCTTCGCCGGCTGCAGCATTCAAGGCATCTTTGGTGGTGGCTGATTGGGCTACCCCAATTTTCTTGCCATTCAAATCCGCAAAACCTGTAATGCCGGAATCCGCCTTCACCAGCAAGCCAATGGCATCCACAAAGTAGGGTTTGGAGAACTCATATTGCAAGATACGTTCGGGCTTAATGGTGAACGTGGCAATCACCATGTCAAGTTCGCCTGTATCAAGCAGCGGTCCGCGGGTCGCTGCCGTGACGGCTGTAAATTCAACGGCGTTTTCATCACCAAGAATTTTTTTGGCGATAGCTTTGGCCAAATCAATCTCCAAGCCTTCAAACGCTCCGCCCAGTTCCTGATATCCAAACTTGGGCACATCGGCCTTTACGCCAACAAGCAGCTTGCCTCGATTTAAAATCGCCTTAACGGCAGGGTCTTCCGTATTCACCGCCGTTTCCGCAAAAGCAGCGGAGGCTGCCAGTACAAGCATTGCCACAAGCAGGATCGCAAGCATCCTTTTCATCCAAATTCCCTCCTTAATTTGTTTTAATGTAATATCTTGCCCAAGAATGAACTGGTTCGCTCGTTCTCTGGGCGATGAAACACCTGCTGAGGTGTGCCATCTTCCAAAATGTTGCCCCCATCCAGGAAAAGCACCCGGTCGGCTATATGCTCTGCATAGCTCATCTCATGGGTGACAAAAAGCATGGTAATGTTTTCTTTTGCCACCCGCTCCATAATTTCCAGAACTTCCTTGATCATTTCCGGGTCTAGCGCCGAGGTGGGTTCGTCGAACAGAAGGATTTCAGGTTTCATGGTCAGCGCCCTGGCAATAGCAACCCGCTGCTGCTGGCCGCCGGACAACTGGCTTGGATATGCATCCTTCTTCTCGATGATATTCACATCCCGCAAATGCTGCAAGGCTCGCTCTGTGACTTCCTTTTTACTTTCTCCCTTTAAAACCATGGGAGCCATGGTCAGGTTCTCCAACACTGTTTTATGTGGATACAGGTTAAAGTTTTGAAACACCATACCAATATCCTGTCGGGCTCTATATAGCTGCCTTCCCCTCAAGGAGCACATATCCTTTCCGTTGACAAGCACCTTGCCATGGCTTGGTTTTTCAAATAGATTGATGGTCCGCAAAAGCGTGCTTTTCCCGCTGCCGCTGGGGCCGATGATAACCGTTTTTGATCCATCGGGGATATCGAGACTAATCCCTTTCAATACATGCAGTTCCCCAAAGCGAACGTGCACATCTTGAAACGAAATCATAATAAACCCCTCCTTAATAAAGAATGGACACAGGGCATCCGTTCCGACTGCATTGTCGGCCTACCCGCATCCAAGCGCCGCGTTATGGAATTGAATCTATTATACGCAAGCAATTGCAGGATGTCAATTCAAATTATTCATAAGTACAGGATTAGAACAATCATTATAAGGGTCTTTCGGACTATTTCTTTTTCTATTTGAATATATTAAAGTCGAATTCTGTCATTTTCAATTATCCGTCAATACCCGCCATTAAGCATTGCAAACACAATAAGAGAAAAAGCTCCTGCCCAAACCATTGGGCAGGAGCGGCAATAATAGGCCAATAGCTATATAATCAGGAAACCACCTGGTCAAGCGACAGGATATCCACCCCTGCCGCCATTAAATCAGCCCGGATTCTTTCTACAAAAGCAAGGGCCTTTTCCCCGTCCCCATGCACGCAGATTGAATCTGCCGCAACGGAAATATCCTTGCCGGTAATGGCCTTCACCTTACCTTCGGTAACCATGCGAACAACCCGGGCGATGGCTTCTTCCTCATCTTTGATCATGGCGCCGGGCTTTGACCTGGCAACAAGGGAACCGTCTTCCTCATAAGCCCGGTCGGAAAATACTTCCTGGGCTACCCTCAAGCCAAGCTCCCGCCCGGCCCGAACCATTTCGCTGCCCGCCAACGCCAGGAGTATCAAGCGGTTATCAAAAGCGGCCACCGCTTCGCAAACGGCCTTCGCAAGGGGATAATCCTTGGCAGCCATATTATAAAGTGCACCATGAGGCTTTACATGGCGCAAGGGAATCCCAGCCGCACGGCAAAACCCATACAGCGCACCCAACTGGTACAACACATAGGCCTTCGCCTCAGATGGGCTTACCCGCATCTCCCGCCTGCCAAACCCCATTAAATCAGGAAAGCCGGGATGTGCCCCTACAGAAACACCATGCAGCGCACAAAGGGCTGTGGTTTCTTCCATCACCACAGGGTCTGAAGCATGATAGCCGCAGGCCACATTAGCAGAAGAGATGAAGGGAATTACCTGTTTGTCCATGCCGATCACATAAGCTCCAAAGCTTTCCCCAAGATCACAGTTCAAATCAACCCGGCCCATAAGGTTTCTCTCCCCTTTTCAATCCTTCAGCGCCTCATTCTTGATATCGGTAATCAGCATATGCCCCGGCGCATGGGTAATCACAAACTTGGGCTTTACATGCATCACCACTGCCTGGGGCGTAACACCGCAGGGCCAGAACACCAGCATTTCCCCCTGGCGGATTGTGACGCTGTCGCCAAAGTCCGGATGGTTTATATCCTTGATACCAATCGCCTCAGGGCAGCCGATATGCACCGGCGCGCCGTGAACCCTTGGCATGGAAGCTGTCACCGTTACCGCCTTGGGTACCAAAGAATAAGGAATAGGCCGCATGCTCACCACCATGCTGCCGCTGAATACACCGGCGGGCGTGCAAGGGATATTGGTGAGATACATGGGCACATTCCGGTCCTCCTCAATATGCCTTACGGGAACTTCCGCCTTGAGCAGCGCATCCTCAAAAGAGAAGCTGCACCCGATGAGGAAGCTGACAAAATCATCCCGCCACAGATGATCCACCCGATCCAGTTCGGCTGTCAGCACACCGTTTTCATAAACCCTGTATTTAGGAATATCCCTGGCGATGTCTCCATCCTTGGCCAAAAAGGGCAAAGCCCTGCTGCCCGGATCGCTGACTTCCAATACAGGGCACGACTTGGGATTACGCTGGGTAAACAACAAAAAATCATAGGCGAGGGACTTTTCCAGTACGACCAGATTTGCCTGGGCGTAACCCGCGCACATGCCGGCCGTTGGCCTTGTGATCTTCCCTTCCCGGATGAGGTGGCGAACCTCGACGGGAGACATATTTGCATAATCCACGGTACTCCTCCTATGCCTTTGATAGCTTTTTCTGCAAAGTCTGGTACATTTTCTTTTCCCTTCGGTACAGCCTTTGGGCCGCAGGAACGGATATGCTTTTAAAGCGCACCGTATCCCCGGGCTTTAATTGAGCTATGCGGGGCATATCCACGGTAATCACCGTTGCAATCTTCGCATACCCTCCCGTCGTTTGCCTATCGCAAAGCAATACGATTGGCTTACCGCTGGATGGCACCTGAACGCTGCCCGGGGCGATCCCGTCGGAAATGATATCCGCCCCTTTTACAAAAGCGATCTCAAGCCCTTCCAGTTTGCAGCCCATGCGATCTGATTCTTTGGTCAAAGCATAGGGTTCCGAAAGGAAAGTTTGAATGCCTTCCTTCGTGAAGGCATCCGCCTGTGGCCCCAATATCACCCGGAGCGTTACGGTCGATTCAGGCGTCTCAGGCGGCGTCAAGCTTCGTGATGCCATACCAAGAAGCGTCTCTCGGGGATTGGCAAAGGCCAGTTCATCCCCCATTTTCAGCGCCCGCCCTTGATGGCCGCCCAGCCCGTATTTCACCTGGGTGGATTTGCTTCCCATAGGGGACGGCAGATCGAAACCTCCCGCAAATGCCACATAAGTCCTGCACCCCGTATGGATATAGCCAATAGCAACCGTGTCGCCCGCCTTGACGGCGACCGAGCGGTACATAGGCACAGGTTCGCCGTTCAGTGTAGGGTCGCCATTGCCGCCGGTAATGGCAATTACATTGCTTTTCGTAAAGGTGAAGGCTGCCCCCAGGAAGGTCATTTCCAGTGCAGCCTCCCCTATGGGATTACCTACCAGGAGGTTTGACAAGGTAAGGGCGCGCTGATCCATTGCACCGCCAGGAGAAAAACCAAAGGCCTGATACCCCGTGCGGCCCTTGTCCTGTACCGTGGTAAAAAGGCCTGGCTGATCGATTCGTATGCTCATGGCCGCACCTCTTGATATTCACGGCATTGGTATTCGCCCGCTTCAGCCTGTACGCGAATGGAGCGAAACTCCTCTTCGCCCACCGGTACAAACCGCACAAAATCTCCCGGCATAAAAAGAATAGGCGTCTGCCTGGCAGGATCATAGGGCTTGATGGGTGTCATACCAATCAGCCTCCATCCGCCGGGAGATGCCATGGGATAGATACCCGTCTGTTCGCCACCGATGCCGACCGACCCGGCCAGTATCTTTGTGCGGGGGGTTTTAAGCCTTGGCGTATGCAGCGCTGGATCCAAGCCGCCCATATACGCAAAGCCGGGTAAAAAACCCAGCATATAGATACGGTATTTGCCAGCGCAATGGCGGGATACAACTTCGTCAACGGAAAGCCCCGTGCAGGCCGCCACATCGGGAAGATCCTCCCCATAGGCACCTCCATAGCACACCGGGATTTCTATTACGCGCCGCGTTTGATTTTCCACTGATGTAAGGCTCCGCGAAAGGCCGAGAACCTTGCGCTTCAACCGCCCGTAGGATAGTCGGGAAGGATCATAATAGATAGTCAGGGATCGAAAGGTGGGAACCCATTCCATCACGCCTGGGATGTTTGCGCATTTCAGTGCGTCGGACATCGCGCGGACCTGGTCATTCAGCTTGTCGGAAATTTCCCGGCCAAATTCCACCGTTAAGGCACAATCTCCTGCCGGCAAAAAGATGCAGCCCATGGTATCTTCCTTCCGCATTTATTACAGCTCGGCGGTTGTGTTCTTCCCTTGGTAGAAGCCAAGTTCCAGCACCTTGTCAAACCAAGTTTTGCAACTTGTTTCCAATTGCAGGGGATATTGAATGCATTCCCGCATCAACTCCACAATCAGCACATTCATTTTCAATTCAAAGCCGTCAATGGCGGGAATCAGCCAACCATTCATGTCCACCATGCCGTTTCTCGTGGCAGTAAGAAGCATTTCCTTCTCCATTTCGCCATCATGCATGATGCTTACATCCCGCTTTAAATAGGCCAGCGCAGCAATCAAACCATAGCAGCCCCAGTCAGATACCGTGGCAGTAATGACATGATCCGCCTTTGTACGAGCGGCAATTCCCCCGCCGCAGCCGCAGGCACAACGGCCGGGAGCAGCATAGGGAATATAGTGATCCAAATGCTCCCCCAGGGCTCCCATGCCCATTTCATTCCCCAAATCGCCAATGGCGAAGGTAGCAACACACATGGTCTGCAGCTTTTCAAACAGCAGGTCGGATTTATCCTCGATTTGTGTAACATCTTTTCCTACTGCATTGTGGTATACACCCAAAGCATTGGCACCGGGATGCTCAATGCTGATCGCCGCGCTCGGCCTGCCAAAGGCCAGAATCGCATCCGATTGCGAGTTTGCCTCAGCTGCATCCTTGGTAAAGGGAACAATAGCCAAAGCAGCGGGATATTGTTTTGCGGTTTCAATGGAATCATACGCATGCAAACCCGCAACACCTGCCATATTTCGGGCGGCTGAAACACTATCCTCGGGGCAGATAAGCACCGGCGCAACTTCAAAACCTCTGGCCAGGGAACGAGCAAGCAAAATGGAGCTGACAATGCCGTCAGTCTCGGGTTTTTTATGAGTCGGCAATACAAATCCGGTAAAAATATAAACAAGGTCGCCCGGCTTTAAAATTTTTACCAGTTGCTGTGCGGCATTCAAGGTTAAGGGCTTGCCGGTCAGTCTTCTGGCCTCATCATATAAAATCCTGCACACGCCGTATCCCCGAGGATCCAAATTCATTAAATCGTCCAGGTTCTGGCCAATATTCAATTTGGTTAACTGTTGCTGGTTCATGCTGTGTTCCTCATGATTCAGTTTTTATCTCACCTTGTCATGCCGTATGCGTTTCTTCCTTAAAGCGGGCCATATAGGCATCCTGCAGGGTTTTCAAAATCTCCGGAGCGCGTCCGCCCACCGGTTTTCCGTCAATTTCGTTGACGGAGCAGCATAACGCGCCGGCGCTGGTGAAGATCACCTCATCTGCGTCCATAAGCTCAGCCACGGTAAAAGGTTCTTCCGCCACAGGAATATCATGGGCCTTGGCAATGCGAATCAAATGCATGCGCGTAATGCCCGGTAAAATCAAATGATCCAAAGGCGCGGTGCGGAACACACCGTCTTTAACGATATGGATGTTACTATGCGCACACTCTGTCACGCGATCGCCCCGGTGCAAAACCGCTTCGTCGCAACTCGCTTCCGTGGCGCGCTGAGTAGCAATGACACTTGGCAGAAGGTTTAGGGTCTTCACGTTGCACATCAAAAAACGGGTATCTTCCAGGGTGATCAATTTATACTTCTTGTATATGTCTCGCATGGGGTTATGCCGTACTGTCACCCAAAGGTTCGGTTTGCCCTCCGCTCCGGAAAACGCGTGATTGCGCATCCCCGTCCCGCGAGTCAGCTGCCAGTACAGCATGACTTCATTGCTATCAACCTGGTTGACTAAATTTCTCAGCAATGCATCCAATTCTTCTTTGGGCATGGTGAAATTGATTTCGATCAACTTGGCGCTGCGATAAAACCGGTCCAAATGATCGGATAGAGCAAAGGGAATATGGTTAACCGCATATGTGGCATCATAAACCCCGTCGCCAAAGTAGCTGACGCGATCATTCATCGGTACGACCATATCCTGAATCAGGCCGGTTTTCCCATTGTAATATCCAATATTCTCCATAGCAATCCTCCGTCTTACAACAAAGATGAAATCCGCACATGACAGGCGCATTCATATATATGCGTCCTTCTTGCCACATTGCAGATTTCTTTTTGTTAATCATTCAGTTTCGTTGATATAATACTGCGATTTTTGCATTTTGTAAATGTATTTTGCACTATTCGTGATTGTATACATCATTTTACGCCCAGATGTAACTGCATTGCTTGTTTGAATTCACCCCCAAAAACACACTTACAAAAACGGGGCTGCCTGATGCGGCGGCCCCGTTGAAAAAATCTACTTTATATCCAGCTGTTCTTGATGCTCTTTAAAGAAATACACGAACATATGCAGGAAAATCAACTGTATATCTTCAATGCGCTCATAGCTTGCAAGGGGAGTAATCAGCGCCGCGTCGGCAAAGGGGGCAATCTTCCCGCCCTGGAATCCTGCTAACACAATGATCTTTGCATGCTTTTCCTTGGCATATTCACATGCCTTTACCAGGTCCGGGGAATTGCCGCTGGCACTGACCAGAATGAGCAAGTCGTCTTCATTCATCAGGTTGATAAGCTGCTGGCGGAAGATTTCCTCAAAGGATATATCATTTCCAAGAGCGGTAATCTTTTCAATATTATCGCACAGGGAGAGAACGCGAAAGCGCCGCTTTGGCGGTTTGACAGCATTTTTCCCAAAGTCGCATACAAAATGATTTGCGGCGGCAGCGCTCCCCCCGTTGCCCGCTATAAACACCTGCTTGTCGTTTTGATAAGCTTCGATAAAAAGCGCTATGCACTTTTCAAAGGCTTTGGCATCGATCGTACGCAATTGATCGATCAATTCTCCGGTATAGGATGAAAGAAATTCCTGATACATGTCTAATACCGCCCTTTCTTAACCCTCATATAAATGTTCCAGCCGCGAAAAGCTCACCGCCGCCGCTCCGAGTAGCCCACCATCATAGCCCAGGGTTGTCGGCTGAACAACCAGGCTCGGATTGGCCGCAAGATACATATGCTTTTTCAGCGTATCTTTCAGCGACGTTTCGTACAGTGAAAAAGCCAGTGATAGCCCCCCGCCCAGAATGACCTTGCGAGGGTTTAAAAGGTTGCAACTCATGGCGATGATCCTGCCAAGATAGGTTCCTTCCAATTCAAATACATGAAGAGCGATTTGCTCCCCTTCCCGAGCACGGCGGGCAATTTCCACACCGTCTGCAGGCCTTCCATCAGGAAGCGGCGCACCGCCCAGTTCTGCATAGGTTTGTGAAAGTCCTGGCCCTGCTGCGTACATTTCGAGACAGCCTTTTTTGCCGCATTTGCAAGGCCGTCCATCTTCCACCACCGTGCAATGACCAAATTCTCCGGCAGTAAAATCGCCGCCGTATACCAGTCGGTCATGTACCCATATGGACCCGCCGATACCATTTGAAACTGTCAAATACAAAAAATCCGTGGTATTCTGGCACGCACCGAACATCTTTTCAGCCAGAGCACAGGCTTGTCCGTCATTATCCACATACGCAGGCAGGCCAAACGCCGTTTCCAGATTCTTGGCAATGGGAAGGTTCCGGATGCCCGAAAAGGAAGCCTCCATCCACAATCCCTTCCATGGATCGGCAAGGCCGGGGATGGTGGCCCCTATGACTTGAGGGGATATATCCGGATGAGCGTTTAGCAGGGAATGAGCCGCTTTAACAACGTCTTCCGCAACCCCATCAGCGGTAAGATTCGTCCATACCTCTCGCCTTTTGGCCAGAATATGTCCCTGACGGTCCACCAGTCCCACCATATATTTGGAGCCGCCCATATCAATGGCAAGTGCAATGGAGTTCATATCATTCCTCCCCAAATTGCTCCCGATAGAGTGCATTGACTTCTTCACAGCTGGCGGTACCTGTCGTGCCTATTTTCCGGACAGTAACCCCGGCTGTCAGGTTACCCAGGAAAGCAGCTTCCCGGTTGTCGGCGCCGGCGCATAATGCACTGACGATTCCGGCAGTGCAGGCGTCTCCCGCTCCGCACACGTCAATTTCGCCACTCTGCCTCGCCGCCGGAACCAGGAAGGTTCTCCCCCCCGCATGCGCAGCCACCCCATGCTGATTGCAGGTGATAAACACATCTTTGCCGGTTTGTGCTTTCAGCACCTTCATGGCTGCTGCCACATCATCCATTGAAAAGGCATCAGATGCTTTCCCAAGGGCCATTCTGGCTGCTTCCAGGTTGTTGCACTTGATGATTACATCCCGGAAGGTGTGGATAAACGCGCGGGAGTCTGCGTATACAATGAGAGACGGGTTTTCCCTTGCCAGTTTGGAGAGTTCCCTGCGTACATTCGGTGTTACAACCCCTGTTCCCTCTTTATCCAATTGATCCAATACGATCAGGGCATCCGCTTCCTTTGCAGCCTTCCGAATGTTTTTCAGCAATTCTTCTTCCAGTTCTTTGGGTGTTGCTTCCAGATTTTTTACATCCAGCCTATTGCTCTCTACTGCCGGTCCGGCCGGCTGCAAAAACATGGGTTTCATATAAGCAGGTGTGCGCACCGCTTCACTTTGAAGCACATAACGGGTATCCACACCCCGCTTTTGAAGTGCATGGAGCACTTCCCAGCCATCTCCATCCAAACCAACAAATCCGACGGCCAGGCAAGTTCCAATTCCCAAAGCAGCCAAATTGTTTAGTATTGTTCCCGCCGCCCCGGCGCTGACCTGGGTGCGCGTTACTTGATATGCCATCAATCCCGTTTCCACCGATGGCTCATCCAAATTTCTATTAATAAAGAACCACTTGTCTAAAAACAGGTCTCCCACCACGGCGATCCGGAGGCTGCCGAATCTGCCAAGCAATTCCCGAAGTCTTTCCTCTTTCATGGGATCACCCCTTATGCAAAAGGCAATGGGTCAGCGCTGCCACCGTATCCTTATGCTGTCCCTGCACATAGTAGCTTTCCCCGCCATCCGCAACAGTGCGGGCCATGATCGTCTTCCAGGGTCTGAAATAGTACCGGGGGTCAGACTTTGACGGCTCCTCCTGAACGTTTTTGCCTTCCAGAGGCAGCAAATCAAATACAGCCGTCGCAAAATGACCGATTTCCCGGCCTTCCTGCCTGGCTACGTTTCGGGACATGGATAAGGCTTTTAAGTAAACCTCGGGCCCAATCACGGCAGAGCCAAAGTTTAAGAATACGCCTCCTTCCAAATTTTCCACCGTATTGGCGTAAATCAAAAAGTCGAGGTAGGTGGCTTCACCAATGGCTGCACCGTCAGCATTGGGCTGCTCATGTACAATATCGCAGCCGATGCCAACATGTACGGTTACAGGAACTTGATGCCGGTATCCCGCCGCAAAAAGGCTGAGATCCCGGTATGGGAAATGGTTCTCCCAAATGTATTTCCCGAGGGATTCCCCAAAGCCCAGCCCTTCCTTGACGCCCTTATTCACCGCTTCATTATAGAGAGCATCCTCCTGCCATAGGCCAAACTGGCCTTCGCTGATGTATTTTGCTACGCTTTCGGTGGTAGCACCGATCATGGCAAACTCAAAATCATGAATACCGCCTGCACCGTTTAGCGCAAAGTGTGTGATATATCCCTCTTCCATGAGTTTGATCAGGCATGGAGCTGCCCCTGCCCGAATAACATGGGCGCCCATCATCAAAAGCACTGCCGCACCTTTTTCCCGAGCCTTGCGAATCCTGTCCGCCAAAATGTCAATGGTGGGATGGCTATAGGCAGGAACGGCATTGGGGTCCATCATCACCTGCAGGCTCAAGTCATGTATCCGTTCCCGAAGCGGTTTCAGTAATAGCCTGGAACGGTCAAAAGTTTGAAATGGCATATGATTATCCTCCTTGATGCTTTAGGAAAACAGATACCTCTCCAGGGAAGTGATTCCCCGGTAATCCGGAATAATCGCATCCGCACCGGCCCGGATAAGCCGCTCCTGCTTCCATCTGTCGATGCCCTGGCGTTCTGATTCATTGGAAGCTACGCCAATCGCAAGCCCGCCCACCGCTTTCACATTTTCAATTTCCACATATCCGTCACCAAAGCCCACCAATTCAGGGCCTGACAAATGATTTTCCTTCAATATGTGGTTAATGATCATTTTTTTGGAAAAGGTTTTGTAGTCCCGTTGCGCACCATAGATATGGCCCTCAAAATAGCCATCCACCTTAAGCAGCTTCGCCTCTTTCAAGACGTACTCTTCATCTGTTCCGCTGGCCAGATACAGCGCCACACCGCGGCTTTTCAGCATGTCCAGCAATTGATAGGATCCCGGAACGGTCAGGGATTCAGGATCGATGCTGCCTTCAGACAATCCCACAAGCCGGTTATCGATGCGCATAAGCAGCTGCCGGTGGTATTCATCTTTATAGGCTTGCGGATCCTCCGGAACACCGCCCAGCTTCTTGATTTCTTCTGCCAGGGCGATGCATTGATAAATCGTTTGCTTGCCCGTATGATAAAAAATAAATTCCTTGGCCAAGGCTGTCAAGGCATCCTTGTCCATATCCCGCCCCTTGGGCGTATTCATCAGTTCATTGGCAAAATACGGGATCATGATCTGCTGCCAGCCTTCCCTTACAAGGCTGATGGTACCGTCAAAATCCAACACAGCGTATCGGATGCTTGTATTTTCCTGGCGGTGCCGGATGATTTCCAAGGACCAATCACTCTTTTGCATAGCACTCCCTCTTTCCTCCAAGCCCCTGTCCCCTTGACAGCTTGGACATTTACTGATATGATACAAACAACTTTTTTAATGTTGAGAAATAAGTATTGAAGAAAGGTGACTATGCTATGCCCCAGGACATGCCCGCCCAATGGAACCACCAAAAAAACGTGCTGAAATTGGTGCAGCGCCATCCCGGCATCTCCAAACCACAGCTATGTCAACTCACAGGGCTTACACCCTCGGCCATTCATACCATTATGGGCCTGTTGGAAAAGAAAAACGTTGTAAGTCTTGCCGGTGCGGCCGCTTCCAGCGGCGGCCGCAGGGCCATGCGCTATACCATCAATAACGGTTTAGGCGCGGTGCTTGGCATCAGCATCCGCATAGACCAACTGGAAGTAGGAATTTTCGATCTGCAGCTTCACCTTTTGCATCGTGCTTGCGTTTCTGTCGCGATGTCAGGTATGGGTCCGGAGACTTACACCTCTGTCATTACACAGGCTGTGCGGGAGCTGATTTCAAAAAGCGGTATGGACAACGATTATTTTCTTGGTATAGGCGTTAGCATTCCCGGCCCGGTGGAATACGCTACAGGAACGGTGCAAGAGATTGCAGCTGCTCCCCTATGGCAGCAGTTTCCCCTGGCAGACCGCTTGTCCGACGCATTGCGGCTTCCCGTTATTGTGGACAAGGATGTTTACAGCGGCATCAGATACCTGGAATACTCCGGCAAAATGCGAAGGACTGCCTGCACCGCGTATCTTTCCATCTGTGAGGGAATCGGTTCGGCAGTGCTGATCCATGGCGAAGTATTTCGTGGCTCCCACAGCCTTTGCGGAGAAATCGGCCATCTAACCGTGCGAAAGGACGGTATTCCCTGCTCCTGCGGCAATACCGGCTGTCTGGAACTATACTGCTCAGATATAGGTATCGTCAAGCAGTACAACGCCCAATCAGGCGGAAATTGCCAAAATGTGGAGGAGATCATTGCCCTTGTCGCCAAGGAGGACCCCATCGCCCGCAAAGTATTTTCACAGGCAGTTGGGTATTTGGTGGACACCACCTTGACCATTGTAATGAACTATGACCCGGAGGAACTGCTGATCTACTGCACCTGGCTCAACCAACAGCGGGCTTTGTATTTCCGCATGCTGGACGCCCTGTACGCAAGAAGCATTTTTACCCGCAAGCACGCGGTGGATATCAGGCTTTTGCCGCCGGAACCCATCAATCTTTCCGCAGCCGCCACGCTTGTAGTAACAGATCTTATGTACAAAAACGGCAGCCGGCTCATGGCGCTTTTGCAAGAAGAATTGCAGGCCTAGTTCGCCTTTAATGCGGCATCGAAGGCCACGTCCGACGGTTCAAAATTCATTCGGCTGGCAAAAGCAAAGGCCTCTGCTGCACCCCGCAGCCGCTCCATGCCGCTGTCCTCCCATTCGACACACAAGGGGCCTTGATATCCCATCTGGTTCAATTCCCGGATGATGGCGTCAAAGTCCACATCCCCATGGCCCAGGGATACAAAGTTCCAGCCCCGCCGGGTATCCCCAAATTCCAGATGGGAACCCAGCAAGCCCGTCCGGCCATCCCGGCTTAGCTTTACATCCTTCATATGCACGTGATAGACCCTGTCCGCAAAATCCCGCAAGAACATAGCCGGATCAACCCCCTGCCAAACCAGGTGGCTCGGGTCGAAATTGAGCCCCAAGGTCGGCCTGTATTCCAAGGTTTCCAACAGGCGCTTGGTGCTGTAGTAGTCAAAAGCAATTTCTGTGGGATGCACTTCCAAGGCCAGCTTCACGCCGCATGCATCACACACATCAAAAATCGGGGTCCACAATTCCTTGATCTTTTGAAAGCCTGCCTCCACCATTTCAGGTGTTGTTTGGGGGAAGGAATACCACCAGGGCCAGAGGGGCGAACCCAAAAAGCAGGTGACAACCTTGACATCCAGAAGTTGAGCCGCGCGAGCGGCTTTTTTCATACCTTCTACCGCCCAGGCCCGGATTGCTTCAGGCTTGCCAGCCAATGCCTTGGGTGCAAAATTATCAAGCCTTGGATCGGGATTATCTCCTACACATTGGCCCATAAGATGGGCAGAAATAGCGCCGATTTTCATGCTATACTTATTGAGCGTTCCCAAGAAATTTTCCCGATATTGGGCGGAGGCTATAACCTGGTCCACATCCACATGGGCTTGACAGGCCAGTTCAAGGCCTTCATATCCTATGGCATGCATCTCGCGGCATAGCGTTTCAAGGGGCAAATCCCCAAACTGGCCCGAACAGATGGTAACCGGCCGCTTCATTCCGAAATCCCTCCTTTGCCTTACGGCTGCTCAATATGAATGATTCGCTCTTCCTTGGCGGATTGTTCCGCAGCAAAAATGACCCGCATAGCTTTGAGAGCTTCTTCCCCGTCAATAACCGGCTTTTTGCCAGTGAGGATACTTTCCACAAAGGCATCTATCACCCCGGTGTTTGTGCGCCCGCCGCTGGTTTGCTCCTTGTTGGATGTCATCTGGTCCAGGGCATAACGCTCCACTTCGCCATCCCGGCGCTCAAAAATCAGCGAATAGGCAGCATCGTCATACAGGCGCAAAACGCCTTTCGTGCCATATATGCGGGTGGAATTGTCCTCCTGGCCATACATGGTCCAGCTGACATGCAGCGTTCCGTAGGCTCCGCTTTTTAGCCGATACATACAAAAAGCATTATCATCCACATCTACCAAAGTGCCGTCGGGATATTTCTTATCCATCGTTACTACTCGTGCGGTTACTTCTACAATAGGTTCCCCGACAAGGTAATGAATGAGATCAGTCTTGTGAATTCCCAAATCCGCCAACGCACCAAAGGCTGCCAGTTTCTTGTCAAAGAACCAGGAATTAGCCATACCGGTCCATCCTTCAGGGCCCGGATGACCAAAGGTTGTGCGAAAGCCCAGCACCTTACCGATATCTCCGTTCAGAATCATCTCCTTGGCCTTTACATGGGCTTTGGCAAATCTTTGATTGTGGCCAATCATGAGAAATTTTCCATTTTGCTTGGCAGCTTCAGCCATGGCGACACAATCAGAAAGTGTGGTCGCCATCGGCTTTTCGCACAGTACATGCATCCCTGCGTTCAATGCCTGAATGGTAACGGAGGCATGGGCAACGTTGGATACGCATACGCTCACGGCATCCACACCGCTATGCAGCAGCGCTTCCACGCTATCGTAGGCCTTTCCCCCATACTGTTCCGCCATAGCCTTGGCCCGTTCGGGCACACCGTCAAAAAAAGCCGTCAATTCACAGTTAGGGTTTTCAGTATACTCTGGTGCATGCCGAACCTGAGTTATCTTTCCGCAGCCGATGATGCCAATCTTCAACATATTTTCTCCTCTCCTATTTTCTGATGCCGCGCACATTTTGCAATAGCACGGCGATGATGATGATGCCGCCGCTGATGGCGCCGGTCAGGAAGGGAGGAACGTTTGCGCTGATCAGGATGTTGTTGATGATTTTAAACATGAGTACGCCAAGGAAGGTGCCAATGATTTTGCCCCGGCCGCCGCTCATGGCTGTGCCGCCGATGGCGACCGCCGCAATAGCATCCATTTCAAACAGATTGCCGGCGCTGGCCGCAGCCACTGCCATAACCCGAGAGGCGTATAGCCAACCGGCAAAGCCGCATAAAAAGCCTGTGATGGAAAAGACGGCGATTTTGATTCTGTCTACGTTGACACCAGCCAAGCGGGCAGATGTCTCATTGCTGCCAACTGCATAAATGTGTTTGCCAAGCTTTGTACGTTGCATGATCAAGCCAAACAGGAGTGAAATCACAATAAACATGATCATGGGATAGGGAATCTTCAGGCCGAAGACGGTCAAGGAACCGGATGCCACCTGCCGGAAGGCCTGATAAAAGGCCTCTTGGGATTTGCCATTGGCCACGGTGAAAGGGCCGCCCTGCCCAAAGTGGTTCACGATGGACCGACAAGCCGTTTGTACCGCCAAGGTAGCAATCATGGCAGGCATCCGTCCCTTGGCAACCAAAATGCCGTTAAAGGAGCCAATGAATGTGCCAAAGGCCAAACAGAAGACAAGTGTGGCCAGAACGCCCAACCAGCCGTTGAACGCAGGGATGGCACCAAGAAAGTTCAGCACATCAATCCCGAAGCCGGAGATAATGGCGACCTGGGCACCGACTGATATATCAATCATGCCTGCGCAGATGATCATGGTCATACCCAAGGCAATGATGCCGGTGGGTGAGCTTTGCACAAAAATATTGGTAATGTTGGTCCACTTGAAGAAGTTTTGATTCACAGCCCAGGCCAGAATTAGCAGCATCACAAAAGACAAGATATAGCTGTATTCCGAAAACAGTTTTTTTGTAAAGTTTACGGTTTTGGTTTCCTGCACCGATTTATTCATGCTTCATCCCCTCCAAATTTGCACCGGTGGAATAATACATCAGGTTCTTTTCGGTTAGATCCTCGCGGCTGAGGGTTGCGTTGATCTCCCCTTTATAGAGCACCATGCAGGAATCCGCCACCTTATAGATTTCAGGAAATTCTGAACTGAACACAAGGATGGCTTTACCGCTTTTTGCAAGCTCCAGAATGAGATGATAAATTTCAAATTTCGTACCGACATCTATTCCCTGGGTCGGGTTGTCGAATATCAGAATATCCGCATCTGTTTCCAGCCATCGTCCCAGAATCACCTTTTGCTGGTTGCCCCCTGATAAAGAGGTAATGGGATTTTTCGGGTTGCCCGCTTTAATGGAAAGGGCCTGCTGCTGCCGGCTATACCGCTCGGTTTCCAGTTTGGGCTTCAGCAAAAGCCCCTTAAATTTCGTGTTGAAATACGCCATGGAGGTATTGTCATAAATGGATAAGTCATTCAAAATCCCCCGCTCTTTGCGGGCACGCGGCACCATGGCAATACCGCGGTTCATATGATGCAATACGGTGCTGCTACCCGGAATGGGGCTTCCTTTTGTCCGAATGATTCCGGTATAGGGAATCGCTCCAAACAAGGCATCTGCCAGCATATCTCTGCCGGAGCTTTGCAGCCCGGTAATCGCAATAATTTCACCTTTATGCAATTCGAATGATATATTCCGAAACCCTTCACCACCAAGCTTTTCAACTGATAAAGCAGTCTCTCCTGTAGCATAGCAGGGCTTATTGGCAAAGTCATCCTTGGCCAGTTGACGGCCGATCATCATCTCGGTAGCCATGGATTCGTCAATATCCGCAAACTTCCCATTTGCCACCTGTTTTCCATCCCGGAGCACATAATAAGTCTCGCAGATTTCAAACAGTTCCGGCATCTTGTGGGAAATATAAATAAAGCTGACGCCTTCCTGCTTGAGCTGGCGCATGATAACAAACAGGTTTTCAATTTCATGCGTGTTCAGAGCTGTTGTGGGTTCATCCATAATAATGAGTTCACATTTGAAAAGCAATGCCCGTGCAATTTCCACCAGCTGTTTTTCGGCAGGCTGTAAATCAGCCACCAGGGAATAAGGGTCAATGTTCACCCGCATCCGCTCAAACACCTGAGCTGTGCGGCGTGCCATTTCCTTTTTGTTCAAAAAAATGCCGTTTTTGATTTCCTCGGCCAAATACATGTTTTCAAATACTTTTAAGTCATTGCAGAGGTTCAATTCCTGATGAATAAAACGAATGCCCAATTTCATGGCATGCAAAGCGCTTTCAATTGTCACTTTGTTTCCATTCAGATAGATTTCGCCCTGGGCAGGGAGGAATGTGCCTGCCAGCACATTCATCAACGTGGACTTTCCGGCGCCATTCTCACCCAGCAGCCCCACGATCTCTCCGGGTTTCACGGCAAAGTCCACATGGTCCACTGCGCGGACGGGACCGAAATCCACCACAATTCCCTTCATCTCAGTGAGCAATGGCCGTCCCTCCTTCAAATAGAAGTTGCAAAGGAATGGACCGGCCGGCATGAAAACCGGCCGGCCCATACCAACATAGGATTATGCTTGAGCAGGATTATTCGGCGATGCTGTAGCGCTCGATGAATTCCTTGCTGTTGCGGAATGCTTCAACAGTGTTCTTATCGATTTCGATGGAGGGGATCAGGAAGAGCTGGCCATTGATTTCCTGGTCCTGATACTTTTCGCCCTGAGCATAAGCGATGCCCAAACGGATGGCTTCGCGGATGAAGGAGGGGCTGAAGAAGTAAGTTACCAAGTCGATGTCCTTGTTGTCATAGGTTGTCAGGGTTTCGCGGCGGCCGCCAACGCTGGTGATGAGCTTGATGTTCTGCTCGCCAGTGAAGTTGTCCAGCGCGATGGTGATGCCATCCACGATTTCATCGTCATGGGTGCAGATGAAGTCTACATCGGCAACCGCGGCGGCGTCGCTGGTGGTCAGCCAATTTTCCATCTGATCCTGCGCGGTGGCGTTGGACCAGTTGGTCAGGAAGGATTCCTGAACCTGTACGAACTGCTTGGCATAGGGGGAAGCGTTAAGCACATCCACCATGCCCTTGGTGCGCTGCACGGAAACAGTGGAGCTGTCGCCGATGAAGGCCAAATACTGGAGGGTTTCGCCGGCATCCAAACGGTCTTTAAAGTACTTGAGCAGGTATTCGCCCATCCAATTGCCGATTGTTTCGTTGTCGCCCATGATTTCAGCGGCCATGCCTTTGAAATCGTTGATGAGGCGGTCATAGATCACCAGGCCTACGCCGGCGTCTACGATGGTCTGGGCAGCGTTGCGGAGTTGTTCGCCTTCCAAAGGCCACAGAACGATTACGTCAGGATCCCAGGTCAGAATGGTTTCGATGGCAGCAATCTGCTTGGCAGCTTCGCCGCCGACTTCAAACTTGTACTCCAGGCCCAGAGCTGCAGCCTGCGCTTCGATTTCAGCACGGGCATGAGCAATGCTCTCGCCAAGGAAGCCATGGTCCGCATCGGGAGTCACAATACCGATTTTCAGGGTTTCTGCAAGGGACGCCGTTACAGAGAGGGTCAGCACCAGAGCCAGGACCAGAGCCAACAGTTTTTTCATGGTTTTGCCTCCTACTACGATTTTGATATGATTCTTCAGCCTGTTACACAAGCTGCGAAATCCAATGCACTGCGGCGCGGCGCGGCGGAAGATTCCCGCACCATCAGCCGATGCGGCAGCAGCACTTCCCTTTTCAAGGGCGTCTGCCGCAGTTGACAAAGCAGCAGCTCCATGGCCTTTTTCCCCAGTTCAAAACAAGGCTGAGCCATGGTGGTCACATAAGGATGGAACATGGTGGTATGCTCCACATCGTCAAACCCCACCACCGTCACATCCTCCGGTACCCGGAAGCCCATTTCCTGAGCGCTCGCGATGGCCCCCAAAGCCAGCATGTCGGAGATACAAAACAACGCGGTCGGTCTTTTCTCCTGGGAAAGAAGGCTTCTGGCGGCATCAAAGCCGCTTTTGAAGGAATAATCTATCGTTGCGTAACGGATATATTCATCTTTCGGGAGTATCTCCGCCGCCATCAATGCATCCTGGTAGCCCTTCAAGCGCATTGCAGTGGAAACATATTTATTCACACTGCTGATAATGCCGATTCTACGATGGCCAATCTCAATCAGATACGCCATGACCTCGCGGGCTGCACGGTAATTGTCTACATTCACATGAACGATATCGATGTTCGGATCATACTCCGAGCACTGTACCAAAGGAAAACGTCCGGCATATGGTTTCAGCCAGTCGGCCCCCATTTCCGTTGCCAAGAGGATCGCGCCATCCGCCTGATGTTTGACCAGCATTTCCAATAGCTGCTTTTCCTGTTCCTGATCCCCTTCGGTATTGCACAAAAAGGAACTGTAGCCGTTTCTGTGAGCAGCCTCACCCACCCCCGCGATAATATGGGTATAATAGGGGTTGGTAATATTGGGAGCCAGAATCAGTACCACGCGGCTTTCATTGCGCCTAAGGTTTCGCGCAGATACATTGGGGGCATATTCCAGGCGCTTGATTGCCTCCATTACCCGTTGAGACACCTCGGGGCTCACATGGCCTTTTCCATTGAGAACCCTGGAAACCGTAGCTACGGAAACATTCGCTTCCCTTGACACATCTACTATCGTTGCCATGCTGCCGCCTAAAACCCCTTCCGGGCTTGTCTAGCATACTTTAGGCACCATTGCCCTTGTTTTTCCTGTTCTCCTTTGTATATACAGTAATCGTTTTCATAAATATAGCATTCACGGCCCTGGATGTCAATAGGTTTTCAAAATCAAATAAAATTTCTTCAGATTTTCCCTGGGTTTTATGTGGAATACGCCAATGAATTTTCTCATTATTTCTTATGTTCTTTACATTTTTGAATTATGTTTCGTTATGCAATCGTTTGTACTGTGCAATTATCCAAGCAATGCGATCGTATGAAAGCATTGCTTGATCATCTCCGGTGATAACTTTAGCAATAGATATGAAAAGCCTCCGCAGCTTTTCATGAAAGCAGTTGCGGAGGCAGTTTATCGAAAGCAGTCTTGATGTATTATTAGGCCTTGGGGCCCAGCAATTTCACCAGCACCGCTTTTTGGGCGTGAAGCCGGTTTTCAGCCTGTTGGAAAATCTCCTGGGCATGAGCTTCAAAAACCTTGTCTGTGATTTCTTCCTCCCGGTGAGCAGGCAAGCAATGAAGTACCAATGCATCCTTCTTGGCTGCTGCCATTGCCGCATCATTCACCTGATACGCAGCGAAAGCCTCCTTGCGGGCTTTGACCTCCGATTCCATGCCCATGGAAGCCCAAACGTCGGTATACACAACATCCACATCCTTACAGGCTTCCAATACATCCTGTGTGATGCTGAAACGGCCCATGTCCGACGCCCATTTCACAATACCCGCATCCGGTTCATATCCCTTGGGACATGCGATGGTAACTTCCATGCCCAGTTTCACGCCGCCTACAATGTAAGAGTTGGCCATATTGTTTCCATCGCCCACAAAACATAATTTCAGGCCGCGGAAGCTCTTTTTCAACTCCCGGATGGTCATCAGGTCCGCAAGCATCTGACAGGGATGTGCATAGTCCGTCAGCCCGTTAATGACGGGGATTGAACCGAACTTGGCCAAATCCTCCACTTCCTGCTGTTTATAGGTACGGATCATAATGCCATCCAGATAGCGGGACAAAACCCGGGCTGTATCCTGAACCGGTTCGCCCCGGCCTATTTGAAGATCGTTCGAGGACAAAAACAGCGCATACCCGCCCAGTTCAAACATACCCACTTCAAAGGATACCCGGGTGCGTGTTGACGCCTTTTGGAAGATCATCCCCAAGGTTTTATCCTGAAGGTATTTATGCGTAATGCCATGGGTCTTTTCGTATTTCAATTGATCGGCTAGATTCAAAATATCAAGTATTTCTCCGGCAGTCAAATCGGAAAGCTTTAAAAGATGGTTCATTGTGCGGCGACCTCCTTTATGATCATGACAGCTTTCACCAATAGCTCCATGGGGATATTCAGCGCCGGCAGAAGCCTGACCTTTTCTTTGGCCGTAAGCACCAATACGCCTTTCTCCTGGCAGAGACTCACCACCTGCTTGGCAGGCTTTACCGTTTCCAGACCCAGCATCAGCCCCAGACCGGTGATGCCTTTAATCCCCGGCGCACCAATCAGCGCATTCACAATATAAGCGTTCTTTTCCCTGACTTGCGCAAGCAGCGTTTCATCCAGGCGGCTTATGATACTAAGCGCTCCGGCGGCGCAAACAGGATTGCCTCCGAAGGTGGAACCGTGATGGCCTGCCTGAAGCACCTGCGCCGCTTCTCCCCGCATCATGCAGGCGCCGATGGGCAATCCTCCCCCCAGGCCCTTGGCAGTGGTGACCACATCCGGCTGAACATCGTAATGCATGTATGCATAAAGCTGGCCTGTGCGTCCGTTTCCGGTCTGCACCTCATCTATCATCAAAAGTACACCTTTTTCTTTGCACAAAGCCGCCGTATTTTTCACAAAGGACTGGTCCAGAACATGAATCCCACCCTCGCCCTGTACCATCTCCATCAATACCGCACAGACATGTGGGTCTGACAAGGCTTTTTCCATCTGTGAAAAATCATCCGGATCGACATAGATAAAGCCAGGTGTAAAAGGCCCGAAATACTGATGAAAATTATCCTGGCCTGTAGCAGCCAGAGTTGTTACGGTGCGGCCGTGAAAGCTGTTTTTCAGCGTTACGATCACAGGGTTTTCATCCTTGCGGATATCATGTGCATACTTACGGGCAACCTTGATGGCACACTCATTGGCCTCTGCACCGGAATTACCGAAGAATACCTTCTCCATGCCTGTTTTTTCACACAGCATCTTCGCCAATTTCACCTGAGGTTCGGTATAGTACAGATTGCTGGTATGGGGAAGCTGATACAGCTGCGTTTCCACCGCCGCCATCCAAGCCTCATCGCTGATGCCAAACGCGTTTACGGCAATCCCTGTCCCAAGATCAATATAGCTTTTTCCCTGGTCATCAGCCATAACCGAGCCTTTCCCCTGGGTCAGCACCAGGTCGAAACGGCCATAGGTATTGGCGATGTACTTTTGATCCATTTCCTTGATATTCATTGGCCCCTCCTATACAAACATGGTGCCCAGCCCTTCGTCGGTCAGCACCTCAATCAGGATTGCGTGGGGAACGCGTCCATCCAGAATGAAAACCTTTTTGACGCCCCTTCGGATGGCCTCGATGCAGCATTCCACTTTGGGGATCATCCCCCCGGAAATGATTCCTTCCCGTTCCAATTGGGGTGCCTCACTCACATGCACCTTGGGAATCAGGGTGGAAGGATCGTTTTTATCCCGAAGCAGCCCCAAAATATCCGTCATGGAGATCATGCTTTCCGCCTTGAGCGTACCTGCGATGCGTGCAGCGGCCGTATCGGCGTTGATGTTATATACATGGCCTTCCTTATCAAAGCCCACGGTTGAAATTACCGGAATATATCCCTTTTCCAGCAAATCCAGAATGGGCTGGGGATTTACTTGGACAATATCTCCCACATAGCCCAGTCTTTCATCCAGCATTTTGGCTTCCAGCAGACCGCCGTCCATGCCGCATAGGCCGATAGCCCTTCCCCCGATATTAACCAGCTGGGCAACCAGTGTCTTATTGATCTTGCCAGCCAGCACCATCTGCACCACATCGGCTGTTTCCGCATCCGTCACCCGCAAGCCATCCACAAACTCTGATTTTTTCCCCATTTGATTCAAGGTTTGGGAAATCTCGGGGCCGCCTCCATGAACCAGAACCACCTTTATACCGATAAGGGAAAGCATGACGATATCCTTCATGACCGCCTGCTTCAAATCTTCATTGATCATGGCATTGCCGCCGTACTTCACCACGAGAATTTTACCATTGTATTTTTGTATGTAGGGCAGGGCCTGAATCAGTACCTGCGCCCGCTGGGCATTATCCATAGATTTTCCTCCTCAGGTGCGGTAGTCACCGTTGATTTTTACATAATCGTAGGTCAAATCGCACCCCCAGGCGGTGGCGCTGCTTTCGCCCGCATGAAGCGATATCTGCACCTCAACCTCCTCCATGGAGAGAATCTCTTTGGCCTTTTCCTCCGAAAAGGGAATTCCCGCCCCCTGTATACATACTGGCAGATGCCCGGCCGGCGAGGCGAAAGTCACATCCACTTTGGTTACATCCACTGCCGCCCCACTGTAGCCAATGGCACATAATACCCGGCCCCAGTTGGCGTCCGCCCCAAACATGGCAGCCTTCAACAGATTGGAACAGACAACAGACTTGGCTGTTTTTCTGGCCGTTTCCTTATTTGCTGCCCCGGCAACCGAACAAGTGATTAACTTGGTAGCCCCTTCCCCATCCTTAGCGATGGCTTTACATAAATGAGAGGTGACTGCATTCAGTGCCGCCTTGAAACCATCAAACGCTTCGCCCTCACCGTCAATCAGCACATTCCCCGCAAAACCATTGGCCAGGATGCTGACCATATCATTGGTGGAGGTATCCCCATCCACACTAACCATATTGAAGGTATCCACCACATCTTCTTTCAATGCCTTTTGAAGCATTTGCGGGGTAATCGCCACATCCGTGGTAACAAACACCAGCATGGTTGCCATATTGGGATGGATCATACCGGAGCCTTTCGCCATCCCGCCTATATGGCAGATGGTTCCCCCAATTTCAAAAGAAAAGGCTATTTCCTTTTTCATGGTGTCCGTTGTCATGATGGCCTCAGCCGCCATAGCGGCGCCATCAATGCCCAGGCTTTTTGCCAGTGCTGGCATGCCGCTTGCTATAGGTTCAAGGGACAAGGGCTGACCGATCACTCCGGTAGAGGCGACTATAACATCCGCCGCTGGAATATGGAAATGCTGTTCCACTAAAGCGCACATTCCCTTGGCAATGTCAATGCCGTCCACATTACAGGTGTTGGCGTTTCCGCTGTTGCAGATCATGGCCTGGGCATAACCGTCCTGCAAATGCTCCATGGTTACGTAAATCGGTGCGCCCTTTACCAGATTTTGTGTATAGACACCGGCTGCCGCCGCTCTTTTCTCACTTATAATCAGTGCCAGATCCCGTTTCGCTTTGTTCTTGCGGATTCCGCAATGAATCCCCCCCGCGAGAAAACCCTTGGCGGCGCAAACGCCGCCCTCTATCATGAGCATTTGTCATTCCTCCTCATTCAATGGAAAGACCCAATGTCTCTTCCATACCCAGCATCAGGTTCAAGCACTGCACCGCTGCACCCGAGGCACCTTTGCCCAGGTTGTCAAATCTTGATGATACAATTGCCCGCTGGTCATTGCCTGCAACAAGGATTTCCATGGTATCGAGCCCGGAAAGCTCATTGGCGCTCATAAAACCCTGCATCTCTTGATCCGCACCCAAGGGAAGCACTTTTACAAGCTTTTGCCCCTGGTAATGAGCCGAAAGCACCTCATGAACCTGTGATAGGCTAGGGCTGCCCTGCAAAAGGGGCAGATGCAGCGGCACCGTTACCACCATACCGCTATAAAAGTCCGATACAATGGGGCAGAAAACAGGCGGATACGCAAGACCGCATACCTTCTGCATTTCCGGCAGGTGCTTGTGCTGCTGGCTCAATGCATATTGCCTGGGAGCAGCGTATGACACAGGCCTGCCACGGCCTTCATATGCCGCAATCATCTTTTTTCCGCCGCCGGAATACCCCGTTACCGAATGGCAAGCGATAGGATATGCGGGAGGCAGCAGCCCTGCCGCCACCAAGGGATAGACCAAGGCTGCAAATCCGCTGGCATGGCAGCCAGGCACAGAAACCCGGCTTCCTTTTTCAACGGCCTCCCTGTGGGCATTTGACAGCTCGGGAAAGCCGTACGCCCAGCCCTCCGCGGTGCGGTGGGCGGTAGAGGCATCCAGAATGCGCACATTCATCCCCTCGGCCAAAGATACCGATTCCCTGGCAGCCTCATCCGGCAAGCAAAGCAGCACAATATCCGCATCACTGATCCTGCTTTTTCGCTGAGAAGCATCTTTTCGAAGGTCGTCAGGAATAGAAATCAAGGAAATATCCTTTCGCCCGGAAAGCCGCTTGACAATTTGAAGCCCCGTGGTGCCCTCCTGACCATCGACAAAAACCTTGACCATGGGGCATACCTCCTTTGGTATAATCATTCTTTTTGATTGAATAATTATACGGATATTATACCGATGAATCCCCTTTTGTCAAGGGTTTTTGACCTGTCTATCTGCTGTTTTTTAACAGAAGCATACGGCAGAATGCAAAATGGCTGTATCAGCGCAGCAAAAAAAGGCTTTCTTTCTTCCATTGCCGAAAAAAAGAAAGCCCTGGTCTATCTTTTAACTACTTAGCCCTGGTTAAAAGCACCCGGTCGGTATTGAGCCGCTGACCGCTGCTTTTCGCATAGCGCTCCAGAAGGTCGTCCACAGTCATGTCATCTCGTTCCTTGCCTTTGATATCCAAAATGATTTTTCCGCTGTCCATCATGATGGTACGCCTGCCCAAAGCCAGCGCGGAATACATGTTATGGGTAATCATCAAGGTGGTGATGCCGTGCTTTTGAATCATCTCCCGGGTTAGATGCAATACCGTTTCCGCAGTAGCAGGGTCCAGGGCTGCGGTATGCTCGTCCAGCAAAAGCAGCTTGGGCTTGGCGATGGTGGCCATGAGCAGCGTCATGGCTTGGCGCTGGCCTCCGGATAAAAGCCCGACTTTGGTTTTCAACCGGTTTTCCAAGCCCATGCCGAAGGATTTAAGCTCCTCCCTGAAGAATGTCTGATCGCTTTTTCGCACTGCCCGTGAAAAAGGACCCCGGGAGCCTCTTGCGTGGGCCAAGGCCAAATTTTCCTCGATGGTCATATCCGGAGCGGTGCCCTTCATGGGATCTTGAAACAAGCGCCCAATGCTTCGAGCCCGCTTGTACTCGGGTAGATAGGTAATATCCTGCCCATCCAACAAAATGTGACCGGCCTCCGGATTCAAATTGCCGCAAATTGCGCTAAACAGCGTGGATTTTCCCGCGCCGTTTGAACCCAGCACGGTCACAAATTCTCCCTGCCCTACCTTGAGGGAAATATCGTCCAGCGCCCGATGCTCATTCACCGTTCCTTTTGCAAAGGTCAGGGTAAGGCTCTTTATATCAAGCACGCTTCACGCCCTCCCTTCTTTGCAGCCTGCGCACTAATTGGCGGCGCATATGGGGAATAGCCAGCGCCAGCGCTACGATCACCGCGGATATCAATTTCAGCGCATACGCTGGGAAAAAGCTGGACCTAAAGGCAAAGGCGTAAATCAGCCGGTAGAGAATTGAGCCTGCCACGCAGGAGAAAAGCCCGATGGTTACGCTTCTGCGGCCAAAGATCACTTCGCCGATAATGACCGACGCAATCCCCACCACCACCATACCGATCCCCGCGTTTACATCCGCAAAGCCCTGAAGCTGGGCGCTCATGGCTCCTGCCAAGGCCACCAGGCCATTGGCCAGGGATAGAGCCAGCACCTTCATCCGCCCGGCATTGATGGAAGAGGAGCGGACCATGTCCTCATTATTCCCCGTAGCCCGGATACAAAGACCTACATGGGTTTTAAAAAGCCAATTCAAAACAAAAACACAGACAGCGCAGAAAACCATCGCCACGCCGGCGGCGGCAAGATTCCGGCCATCCTTCCCAATGTCCGGGAACAAGCCATACACCGCTTTGAACAGTGTTTGCGGCAGCGCCAGGTTGGGGGAGCCGCCCAATACGAACATATTCACCGAGTACAGGCCGCTCATGGTAAGAATGCCTGCCAGGATAGGATAGATACCCGCCTTTGTTTGCAATAGGCCTGTGACGCCTCCGGCCATCATGCCTGCGCCGGCTGCTGCCAGCAAACCCAAAAAGGGATGACCGGCGGCGGTTAATACCGCCGACACGGCCATGCCCAAAGTAAAGCTTCCATCCGCTGTAAGGTCCGGGGTGTTAAGGATGCGGAACGTGATATACACGCCCAGGGCCAGCACACCATAGATAAAGCCCAGTTGAATGGCACCAAGCAACTGATTCACAAGCATCCTCCTGCCGTCGGATTATTCCAGAATGGTGGCGATGTCCAGCACGTCCTGGGCAATTGTCACGCCAATGGCATCCGCTGTTGTCTTATTGATGACGGTCGTGAATGAATCCACCACGATGGCGGGGATTTCCGCAATGGGCGTCCCGGTGAGATACCGGTGAGCCATGTCTGCGGTAATGGCGCCGATTTCAGGATCGCTGATGGAAATGGTGGCAAAGGCACCAGAGGCAACCATAACGGCGGAGGAACCGTAGACCGGAATCTTCGCATCTTTGGCTACCTGAGCCACCACTTCCATGGCGTCCTGGATGACGCTGTCATTGGGAATGAAGAATGCATCCACACCCTGATCCACCAGTGACAATGCGGCTTCGTAAACCTCGGAGCTGGCGGTAACTACCGCTTCCTGATAGTTTAATCCGTTTTCTGTGAGATACGCCTTGGCATTCTCGATCGTCGTTACGGAATTCACCTGGCTGGTGCAGTAAATGAGGCCATAGTTTTTCACATTGGGAGTCAATGAAGATGACAGCTTGAACATTTCGCTTACCGGAATGGCGTTGGAGGTGCCGGTAGCGTTTTTGTCAGGCTTTTGCATATCGGTGATAACACCCGCGCCCAGAGGATTCGCTACAGAAATAAAGAACACGGGTATGTCGCTTTCCAGATTGACAACTGCCTGTGCGGCCGGAGTAGCGATGGTAACGATCAGGTCCATTTCCTCTTCCACCACGCTTTGGGCAATGGTATAGAGGTTGCTCATGTCACCGGATGCGTTCTTTTCCACAAAGGTCATTTTGTCTTCCGTGTAGCCCAGTTCCCGCATGCGGGCGATGAAGCCTTCGCGCATGTCTTTAAATGCGCCGTTCTCCGCCAGTTGCACAACGGCAACCTGCAGAGGTTCGGCTACAGCGGATACGGTGAACATGCAAACCAGGATAAGGGCCAGGGCAAGTACAATTGTCTTTTTCATGGGGATTCTCCTTCCGATCATTTCATGTAGTTCCCAGTGTTTCATGTCGGAAAAGATATAGCCATGGCCGGTGCAAAAGCGTCGCCACATAAAAAAGCACCTGTCCTTGTTCAAGGACAGATGCTGAACATCTGCGGTACCACCTTGCTTGACGGCAATGCCGCCCGGCTCGTTAGAGTGCCGACACACTCCTCTCCCAATCACGCTGGAGCTGCGTCACGGAATACTTGACTTGCGCCGTTCCCCGTGCCCTCCGTGGTCCATTTGCCGCTTCGCTTTCTATCGGGTTTCCACCATCCCCGACTCTCTGGGAGTGCGCCAGCAGTTTGATCTCCACATCTCAGGTTTATGGCGATATTAAAACATAAACTTTATCATCTGTCAAGCGGAATAATGTACTGTTATTGTTTTTCGGGAACAAAGGGAACGATGCTGCCGCCAAACGGCATTACATACACCTGTTTACCCTGCACAATCAGGCGGCGCCGCAGTTCTTCCACGGACTGGCAGGCTTCCAAAGCCATAGGGGCCACCGTATCTGCCGGAAGCTCCGTCAGCATCAGCACCTTCCCTTTCCGGATGGCTTCGCAAGCTGCATAAAAGATATATCCGGCAATGGTGAAATGCTCCCTCAGGGCTTCATCCAGGCGCCCTTGAGCCAAGGGCTTGATCCAATCGAAAAATGCGGGCGTGCCGCCGCCCTCCTGGCAGCGGGCCAGAAACACCAGCGTTCCCCCATCTTTCACGGCTTGAGCGGCATTGAGCAGAGTTTTTACAGCCTGATAAAGGTTAATGTCCTTTGGATAGCCGCCGCAGCTGGCAATGACCACATCCGCCTTATGTGCTATGGGAAGGCCGAAAAATTCCTGGACCATGCGGCAGCTTTTTTCCCACGCCTTCAGCCAATGGCCGCATACGATGGCGCAGTGTTCCGAGCGCCCGTTGACCACCAGGTTCACGCCGAAAGCCGGCTTCACATACGCAGCCGCTTCCACCATGTCCTCATGAACAGGATTTTCAGTAAGAATACCCATGCCGATGAGCGGGTTGGACCTGGGAGCATTGAGATCCAGCGCGTGGATATGATTTTGATTGATTGTGCTTTGCGCACTCACCCCAGGAAGGATGCTCTTTCGCCCACCCCCAAACCCAGACATCAGGTGATGAACGGTACCGGACAGCAAGATCACTTTACGACCCACCACCAGGGGATTCACCCGGACATGGGTTCCCCGGGCAGTCACACCTACTTCCACCAAATCGGGGGATAGGCAGTCATGATTCACCGAAGAAAAGCGCCTGCACACCTCGGGGGACAACAATTTTTCCATTTCCTCAGGCGTTTGAGGCCTATGCGTACCCAAGGCCACCAGAAAAATAATATTTTTCTCCGGTACGCCTATTTCCTCACATAAATACGAAACCAAAAGAGGACAGATTTTGTCGGGCCGCATCCAATACCGGGTGATGTCGCTAACCACAATGGTTACCTTGTCCTCCGGTACGAACACATCCCGAAGGGGTGCGGATTCCACGCATTCCACTGTGACAGCCCGCAAAAAGGCTTCCTTCAAATCTTGGATTACCGGAACGGGTTTCTCCTCCAAATAAGTAACTTGTTCCGCGCCATCCAAGGATAAGCTAACCATATCTTCCCCGTATTTCAACTGCACTTGCATGATGGCACCTCTTGAAAAAGCATGGGGTCATTGTAACACCGTGTAATACGAAAATCAAGAATGTCCAGGAATTCAAAACCGTGCAGGATTGATCCCGCACGGTTTTGAATTTTTCCTTCTCTTAGGCTCACCACATTTGAGGCGATACACTTACTTTTCAATGGATTTCAAGGCTGCATTAGCCGCTTCCACAACCGCTTTGCTGGAGAAGGTGGCGCCGGAGATTCCGTCCACATTCTTGCCAAGCTCAAAAGGACCGGCCTTGCCAATAAACTGTTTGATGAAATTCTCTTCCTTCACGCGGGTGCCCAGGCCCTCGGTTTCATCAAAACTTTTGTTTTCGCCAACCGTCATGGCAACAATTTTACCGGCGTCGTCCAAGGTGAGAACGACTTCGATGGGGCTTTCAAAACCTTCCTTGGTCGCTTTTGCGGTACGTGTTTCACCGGAAGCTACATTAGGCTCTGCGGCTTCTTCCGCAAGAGAGGCCAGGGCTTCATTGATTGCTTCCACAACCGCTTTGCTGGAGAAGGTGGCGCCGGAGATTCCGTCCACGTTCTTGCCAAGCTCAAAAGGTCCGGTTTGGCCAATAAACTGCTTAATGAAATCCTCTTCCTTCACGCGGGTGCCCAGGCCCTCGGTTTCACCAAAGCTCTTGTTCTCGCCAACTGTCATGGCAACAATTTTACCAGCACCGTCCACGGTAACAACGACTTCGATGGGGCTTTCAAACCCTTCCTTGGTGGCCTTGGCAGTGCGCGTCTCTTCAGCAGAGTCTGCAACGAGAGAAGCAATCGCTTCATTAGCCGCTTCTACAACTGCTTTGCTGGAGAAAGTGGCACCGGAGATTCCATCCACGTTCTTGCCAAGCTCAAAGGGACCGGTTTGACCAATAAACTGCTTGATGAAATCCTCTTCCTTCACGCGGGTACCCAGACCCTCGGTTTCACCAAAGCTCTTGTTCTCGCCGACCGTCATTTCAGTGATTTTTCCTTCGCCATCCACGGTGACAACAACTTCGATGGGGCTTTCAAACCCTTCCTTGGTGGCCTTGGCGGTACGAATCTCTTCAGTCACAGATTCTTCAGCAGTACCCGTTCCAAGGGAGGCAATCGCTTCATTGGCCGCTTCCACAACCGCTTTGCTGGAGAAGGTAGCGCCGGAGATTCCGTCTACATTCTTGCCTAGCTCAAAGGGCCCGGCCTGGCCAACAAACTGTTTGATAAAATTCTCTTCCTTCACGCGGGTGCCCAAGCCTTCGGTTTCACCAAAACTCTTGTTCTCGCCAACCGTCATGGCAACAATTTTACCAGCGTCGTCCACGGTGACAACAACTTCAATGGGGCTTTCAAACCCTTCCTTGGTGGCCTTGGCGGTACGCCCTTCAGCCGCAACAACAGCTTCGGGAGCAGCAGTGCTTTGTGCTCCTGCTCCGCCGCCCAAGGTTGCCAATGCTTCATTGACACCCTTTACCACAGCCGTTGAGGTGATGGTCGCGCCGGATACGCCATCCACATCCGTGCCAAGGGTTACGGAACCGGACTTGCCAATAAACTGGCTTGTAAATGCTTCTTCCTTTGCCTTGGCCCCAAAACCGGGGGTTTCGGCAAATTTATCTCCGCCCACAGTAAGGCTTGTAATGGCACCCTTGTCATCTACAGTGATGGTGACATCAATGGGGCCGCCAAATCCGTCTACAGTAGCAGTGGCCGATTTGCCGTCTGCTGCCGATGCCGCAATGGGTTCTTCGGGTGCTTTGGTAGCTTCGGGAGCAGCAGTGCTTTGCGCATCTGTTCCACCGCTCAATACTGCCAATGCATCGTTAACACCTTTTACCACGGCCGTTGAGGTAATCGTCGCGCCGGAAACAGCATCCACATCCGTGCCAAGGGCAACGGAACCGGACTTGCCGATAAACTGGCTGGTAAAGGCTTCTTCTTTGGCCTTTGCCCCAAAGCCAGGGGTTTCAGCAAATTTATCTCCGCCTACAGTAAGGCTTGCAATGGCGCCTTTGTCATCCACAGTAACAGTAACATCAATGGGGCCTGCAAAGCCGTCTACAGTAACAGTAGCTGATTTGCCGTCTGCTGCCGGAACTACGGTGGGTTCCTCGGGCGCTTGGGTTGCTTCGGGAGCGGGAGTGGACTGTGCCACCGGTGCACCGCTCAAGGCTGCCAGTGCCTCATTCACGCCCTTAACTACGGCGGTTGAGGTAATGGTCGCGCCGGATACGCCATCCACATCCGTGCCAAGGGCAACAGAACCGGACCTGCCAATAAACTGGCTGGTAAAGGCTTCTTCCTGCGCTTTTGCGCCAAAGCCGGGGGTTTCAGCAAACTGCTCACCGCCAACAGTCAGGGCAGTAATTGCACCTGCATCATCTACTGTGACGATTACATCAATGGGGCCGCCAAATCCATCCACCGTGGCAACAGCAGTATTGCCTTCTACCTTCGGGCCGGCGGGAGCGCCGCTTAATGCCGTCAAGCCCTCATTCACACCATCCACCACGGCAGTAGAGGTAATGGTTGCACCAGAGATGGCGTCCACATCCGTGCCCAGCGTTACAGAACCGGATTTGCCGATAAATTGGGTTGTAAAGGCTTCTTCTTTAGCCTTCGCCCCAAAGCCGGGGGTTTCTGCAAATTGTTCGCCGCCTACACTCATGGCAGTAATGGCGCCAGCATCATCCACGGTAATGCTGATCTCAATTGGAGCTGCAAATCCATCCTTGGTTATTACAGCCGTCTTACCATTGATCACAACGTTGCTAGGCACGTCGCCGCCGCCAATGCTGAAGCCGGCCACAGAAGCAACATATTGACCCGCAGCATTAACGCCGCGGACAACAGCACTGGAAGTAATAGTGGCACCGGTAATGGCGTCCACATTTTCCTTCAGTTTAGCGGGAAGCTGCAACCCTACAAACTGATTGGTAAAGGAAGCTTCCTTTGCTTTGGCACCTAAGCCGGCTGTTTCGGAAAAGTTGGAGCCGCCAACAGAAATGCCGGTCAGCGCGCCATTCATATCAACGCCAACCATAATTTCAATAGGGCCGCCATAGCCGTTCTGCGTAGCTTGAGCCACATAACCCACAGCCTCTCCGGCCTTGGTACCCTTATACATATTATCGATGCCGCTATCTGAAGAAACTTCCATTTCTTCAAATGCATCCGCCTGGGACAGGACCGCAGCCCTTGCCGCATTGGCCCCCTCCAGCGCCCGCTGTACGATAGCATCTTTGGTGAGTTCATTGGTTGTAGCCAAGCCAATGCCGGCCACTACCGAAATGATAAACAACACCAGCCATCCCTGCAATTTCTTCGTCTTCTTCTCCATGCAAGTATCCCTCCTGGCCCTGAGGCTTTTATAATATCATTCGCCGCCCGCTTCCCCGACTTTTGGCCGGAGGCAGATGGTTAAAATACCGTCAACTGTAAATCGTTTTCAAATCCGGAAGAGGTAGTGATTTTATTATCCCGGTCAATAAAAATCGCTTCGATCCCATCCAAGGAATCGATTAATGCCATACCCTTCTCCAACCCAAGTACAAAGCAGGAGGTAGATAGGGCATCCCCGTCTGCCGAACTGTCAGAAATAATGGTAACGGAGGCCAACTCATTTTGTGCAGGCCATCCCGTATCAGGATCAAGCAAGTGATGGTAGCGCACTCCGTCCAGTGTAAATCCCCGTTCGTATATGCCGCTTGTCACGACGGATTTTCCCCGGACGGACACGGCTGCAATGCTCGTGCCTGTATTGGACCTCGGGTCCTGAATGCCAACCTTCCAGGGTTCACCGTCCGGTTTTTCCCCCAGCACCACCACATTGCCGCCAAAGTTTAAAATGCCTGATTTGACCCCTGATTCCCTACAATATTCGGCGATACGGTCTGCGATGTATCCTTTGGCTACCCCGCCAAAATCCACCGCCATACCAGCGGGAAGCGTAACCATATCCCCATTGACTTGAATCATCTGGTATCCAACCAACGCAAGCCGGTCTTTAATCTCCTGGGCATCAGGAAGAACCGCCGTATTCCCGGTAAAATCCCATAATTCTACAATAGGAGCGACCGTTACATCAAAAGCACCCTCCGATAATCCGCTGAACTTGCTCGCCACATCCAATATATTGAGCGTATGCTGGCTTACCGTTACGGGTTGGCCTTCAGAATGGTTAATGCGCCATACATCACTGCCTTCAACAGTTTTGCTTAGGAGCTCTTCATATTCACCGCAAATCTGAAGAATGTTGTCCACCGTAGACTGGCTTGTATTGTTAAGCGTAATAGTTACCACTGTATCAAAGAAAAAACCAGTAGCTGTTACTTTTTCCTCTGCCGCCGCGCATGCTGTCAACCCGCCTACGCTTAAGCTGAGAGCCACCCACAGCGCGGCCCATTTCCGGGAGAATTTCCATCTCATGCTTTGATCGATTCCTTCTTTCCTCCGGAGCTTGTCCCGCTTTCCAGCCCATCCTGCCCATAAGTGACAGTCTGAGCGCTCTCCCCTTAGAACAGCAAAAAAGAGCAGCGCATTCAGTTGCATCACACCCACTCATTGCATTTTGCATTGGATCGTGTGGATGTTATCCCTCGCGCTTCCTCTTTTTCCCATACGCTACCTCTGGCGAGGTGCGAATTTCTGTACGTCGGCATTATACCATGCGCTTTTTTTGACTGTCAATTGTGTTTGAAGAATTTCACTTTTCTTCTAGGAGATATACTATAGTTTAATATATATAATTTTACGCTTATCGCAATTTTGTGAATGCTGATTTTGTAAGCATTTGTTTACCTTTTTATGGTTTGAACGTAATTAATTTATTATTATTCCACAAATACATATTGACAATCGAATCACAATTCCGTAGAATTTCATATGCAAGTCATGTATGCATGACAAATCATCGACATGGAGGAACCTCAGATGCGTAAAAGGATTGCTCTTCTTCTGGTGGTATGCATGGTCTCCATTCTGGCTATGAGCGCGGTTGCTACAGCCGAACCCAAAATCGGACAGACGACATTTGCAGCCCATGGAACCAAAGCTTTCTGCGTGGCGACCGTCATTATGGATGGCGATAAGATCGTTGATGCTCTTATCGACGAATTCCAATTTGTTGATCCCGCTGCCTATTCCATCACCGTTCCCAACCCCGATACCTTTAAAAACGCCGATGGGTATGTATTGGTTCCCAAGCGTGCCAACAGCGAAACCTACAGTGCCAACATGGCCACCAAGGGCAATGCTACCCAACCCCTTTTGACCTCCTATGAAGCCATCGAAGCTTTTGTGGTTGGAAAGACCGTAGCTGAGTTGGAAGAAGCCATCAAAGACAAGACCTCCGAGCAGATGGTAGACGTAGTATCCGGCAGCACCCTGCAGGACACCCTGGGCTACATCAACGCATTGATCGCCGCCGCCAAGACCGTTCAGTAATATCGCATGAAACCTCAATGCCTGCCTTTATCGGCAGGCGTTTTTTGTGCCGAAAAAGTGGCTCCGCCGCTATTTCCAGTCTGCACCCTTCGCCTGTGAGCTATGCTCTACGTGCGGTGAAGGGTGTAAGGAAACCTTGCTTCGCAAGGCTTCCGAAGCCACCGGGGCTTTGCCCCTTTCAAGTTTCGGATATACAGTCAGAGGGATCTCCCCTCCGACACCTCCCCCAGAGGTTTTTTGATTGTCTGCAATGCCTGCCTTTATCGGCAGGCGTTTTTGTGTCACGAATTTATTATCATCAGCTCTTTGGTTTATCGCTTAAACGTTTATCAGGAGCCACTTTCAATGATTTCATAATGGTTTTTGCAGCAATACCCGTCAAAACACCTGTTACAACACCGGTCAGCATTAAGAAAGCAATATATAGCATGAATATGTTGGCTCTTAAATTTAAAACGATTATAGCCATCAGTATCTGGCCCAAATTATGCAGTACAGCGCCTACGATGCTGACACCAATGATACTAAAACCCTTTATCTGCTTTATCAATAGCATGCCCAATATGCTCAAAAGTGCTCCCGACAAGCTATAGATCAGCGTCTGCAAATAGCCGGGATTATATAGAAGGGGTGATATAACCTTTAGAGCCATTAAGATAAAAGTTTCCTTTACCCCCAGCATGTATAACCCAAAAAGCAATACAGAGTTGGCCAATCCCAGCTTTATTCCGGGTACTCCCAAATCAAGAGGAAGCAAATGCTCAATATACCCTAAAATAATCATCAGGCTGAGCAGCAATCCCATTAATGCCAGGCGCTGCGCCATGTTCCTTTTCACGTTGCGCTGCCCTCCGCATCCGAAACCGTCAATAGCTCCAATACAACCTGATTGGGCAGGCAGATGATCATATTACCCAGTACACGTGTTTCCATGTTATCTAATGTGACAGTCCCTTGCTCGATACAATTCTGATTATCACAAGTGGCCGATTTCATTACGATACTATCTCTTGTAACGTGAATCACGTTTTCTTTTCCGTCATCCTGAGTCAGAACATAGTCTGTTTCCTTATTGAGCGGAATTGGCTTATATTTTGTGCTTCCCACCGTAATCCGAAGATAGGCAATAGCATCCTCCGCATTTACATCTGGCTGCTGGGTCAAGTCCACATAAACCGTCGCCTGTACGGGTACAGCAGGAGACTTGTCCGGTGTCGGGGTAGCAGACACGGTATCATCCTGAGAAGGCCAAGGCGTTTGCGTAACCTCCTGCAGCATGCCGTTGACATTCTCTCCGGAAAGCAGGTTTCCTCTTTCTCTGCCACCGACGCGGATGACTACAAACAATGCAAGCGCTCCAAGCAGTGCGATGCAAATAATCCACCAATCTTTGCGTTTCAACATAGGTATCCTTTCTTTGCCGGTTATAAAAAGCAAAAGGCCATGGACAGGGTTTGATAGTCCACAAGCTTCTTCATTCTACATGGTGAAAAGCCCATTTGTCAATTATCCCGCAGCCGCTAAACCCGCCAGAATGCGTACTGATAGAAAAATTGATAAATTCTTAACATATACATTTATTTCCCTCTCCCTTGTCAATGTCCATAGCATGACATAGCATCCCCTCTCAGGCTATTTTCAATGTCAAATAGGAAGTAAATGCTTTCAAGTTAAAATTGTGCCGGCAGACGCTTATCGTTTAAGCAACGGTCTATCCACCTGAAAGAAACCCGCTCTGGACTTTCGTCTGAAGCGGGTTTCTCAAAAGTTTTATCGTTTAAGGCAAGCCGTGGTCAAGCTAATTGTATTCAACAGTACGTTGAAACGCCCGATAGGTGGAAGTACACAGCTTTTCCCGTTTGATTTCATTGCCATCCCGATACCATACCTTATAGGTATCTACCACATATCCTGTCCGCGCCTGTATGGTCTCCTTGCTGCTGCCAACGGGCAAGCTGGTGTTTTGTACGTATTTCACATCAGAAGGGGCCTTTAACGTTCTCACGACTTCTGATTGCAAATCGATCATGACGCCTGTACCCAGCCCCATGCCGTATATTTCTACCGTTACCTTTCTGTTGTTGTAATAGGCAATGATAAAAACTGGCGTATTTCTATTGTTTTTGAATTTGAAATCCAGGTTCGGCCAGTTAACCGTGGCATCCAAGCCCTTCGCTACATAGGAACTTGGCCAGGCATGGGGGCTGCGGTCTACAATTTCCAAATCAGCTCTGGCCACGGCATTGAATAAGGTGCTGGAAGTCTGACATACACCACCGCCAATATCCGGCACGCTCTGCCCGCCAGATATGGCAATAGCTTCTTTGTAGCCCTTGGCTTCCGTACGCTGGCCGGTGGTAGCATTAAAGGAAAAGGTCTCCCCCGGCATTACCGTACGTCCATTGATAGCCTGAGCTGACAAATTGACATTGGTATTACGGTTCGAATTGCTGGTGGTTTCCGTCGTGTAGGAGGACACCAGTTTGAAGTTGTTCATTAACTCCACCTTGGTGACCTTGGGTGTTATGATCTCAGGTTCGATGGTAATAGCCGTGCCGTATTCCCGTGCATCCAGCTTGGCAATGACCTGTTGGTAAAGCGCATCTCCATTCACTTGCACACCAACAGATTCATCAGAAAAAGTAAAGCTTTTCGTACTAAAATCAAAAGACTGCACCTGAGCATCCACCGCATCCCGGTTTACATAAGAAACGATGGCGTCGACAAGGCTGCGCACCGTCGCCGTATCGTAGGTCATTTCGGAAGTGAAATTTGCCCCTTCCGTGCGCAGACTCAGCGCTTTCTCCAGTCGCTGGGAAAAAGGCGTCACATCCGTCCCGCTCAGTGCTGTTGTATTTTGCCTGCCCAAAGCGTAAGCCTTGGCCAGTACCTGATCCACATTTCGCGTGATAGGCACCCGCTGGTTGTCAATCAGCCAGCTCTTATTGCCTATATTCACTGTAACAGAAAAAGGAGAGGCCGTTTGCTGGGCGCTTGTTGCCAAGGCGGCCCGCGCCTCATCTATTGTCATATCCCCTACGTGTATACCGTCAATATATACCCCGGGAAAGATTGTATCCCGCTCCAAATAGGTCCTGTATTGGCGGTATTGAGATTGCCGGCCATTATCCCACGTAATGATCCGTCCGTTTGCAAAGGCATAATTGGGCATGCCTGTCCAAAATGTACCTAACAACTGGGGGGACACAAGCAAACCCAAGCTAACGATGACAAGCGTACAAACCACAATCACCGTAGCACATAAAAACGGATGTTTGTTCTTTTTTCTTTTTTTCTTGGGAGGATCGTCAAAATCATCATTCCAGCCGCCATCCTGTCCGTTATTGAACAGTCGTGCATCATCCCCATTATTTCCTTGGCTCATGATGATGCGGGACATTTGGGACCGGCGGGAAGCGCTTGCTACCGGTCTGCGGCCAGGATTTGCGGCATGAACTGCGGCTGTTTCCCGCCCGGAGAATGGCTGAGTCACAGGCCTTGCATGAACAACCCTCGGCCGCTGTGCCTGTGTCCTTTCCTGGGTCTCGCCGGGAGAGGTATGATCCATGCCGTACGCTCCTTTTCTTAGCACCTTATTCTTATAGAATCAACACTTGAACCAATCAATTTCTTGCATCGTTAAAAAATAATTTCTATTCCCCATGCAGCATTTTGAAAGAAAGGATTTGCAGGCTGTCACTTAAATGAACATTGACTACAATAACTCCTTCCGGATGTACAAGATCCGTAGGAGCAAAATTCCAGATTGCCTTTATGCCCTGATTAACCAGCCTGTCGAGCGTCTGCTGGGCGCCTTTAGCCGGCACTGCCAATACGGCAATATCCACCTGATTGCTGCTTATAAACGATTCCAGTTCGTCCAGCGGCCGAACCGGGAAGCCGGACACTTCGCCATGGATTTTTGCCGGATCAACATCAAACAACGCCACCGTTTCAAAGCCTTCCCGGCTAAAAGTGGGGTAATTTGCAACTGCCCGGCCAATATTTCCCGCGCCGATGATGATCATCCTGTGTTTCTTGTCTACACCGAGTATCTCCCCGATATGTCCTTTGAGCTTGGATACTTCATACCCATATCCCTGACGCCCAAAACCGCCAAAACAATTAATGTCCTGCCGGATTTGGGAGGCGGTAAGCTGCATACGATTTCCCAGCTCCTGAGATGAGATTTGCTGCACCCCAGCCGCTTCCAATTCTCTCAGGTGCCTGTAATATCCCGGCAGCCTTCGAATCACAGCATCCGATACATATCCCGCCACAAGTAATCCCCCTTTAACGTTTTTCTCCGGCAAGCGCATTGGCAAAAGCAGGCCTACCCTATATGATTGTTAGATTTTCATTATAGCATTTTACCATTTTTCTGGCAAGAAATAGACTTTCGTTTTTTTTCATTAAATATACAAAAAATCCAGGAGGCAGCTTACGCTTCCTCCCGAAATGCAGCATTCAGGAAAACATGCGCTCCAATTCCTCATATTTCTCATGGGTAATGAGCGCGTCATGATGAGTACCGTTGAGCTGTACCACATAAGTCCATCTGCCATAGGGTGTTATGGATTTAATTTGATTCAGATTGATGATATAAGATTTGTGGCACCGGTAAAACACGCTGGCATCCAACCGTGCCTCCGTATCACCCAAAGAATCACTGGTTACAAACCGCCCATCCCCGGAGGTGTATATCACCGTGGCGCGTTCTTCCCTTTGCACAAGCAGGATATCCTTCATATCAATAAAACTGACGCCATCCCGGTGATGGAGCATCAGCCGGCCCGCTACCGCCTTGCTTTGCGGTTTAAGGAGGGGCAAGGGTTTTTCTTCCCTTCTTGATATACGATCCCTGGCTCGTTCCAGCGTCATGATCACGCGGTCAACCTTGAAGGGCTTGATAAGGTAATCGAAAGCATACACCTCAAAAGCATCGCCCATATATTGATCGTGAGCTGTAGCAAAGATAATAACCGTGGCAGGATTCGTATCCTGAATGATCCGAGCGCATTCCACCCCGCTCATGCCAGGCATCTCCACATCAAGAAAAACCACCTGTGGATGGTTTTTCTCAACCAGCTCAATCAATTTGAGGCCGTCTTCCGCCTCTCCCGCCAGGGTAAAACCCTCTACCTTGGCAATCATATGGCGCATCACCGTCCGCATGCCGCTGTCATCATCGGCAATCACCACACGGATATCGTTCAACGGTATCCCCCCAGCCTTCTCCTATTGCACGGCCTTGTCAGAATTTCATTCATTACCACAGCCTGCAAAAGTGAGTCCTTGGTAAATTGAAGCTTAATTTCCGAACCTTCTGTGATAGTCTCTGTCATTAATAAAGACCTATCACCCATAGATTGTGCATCTGCCTCCAGCCAGGATTCAGTCAAACGGCTTTCCATCCGGCTACCAAAGGATTCTGCGGAGCCCTCTACAATGCCTCCGGCTCTGCCTTCTAAAGAAATCCCTTCCGAAATGCCTGCTTGTTCCACTGCCAGCCTGCCGCTTCTTTCGCCTTGCGAGGATGTTGCAGGCCACCACTTTTGTGATTTTTCCATAGAGGCTGCCGGAATCTTTTGCATCGAGTCTACTCCGGTACTGCCAACCTTAGGCGGGTATGATAGTTTTTTCCCGTCCTGCTCCATCTTTTCCAAGGCATCGGTGAAACTGCCCATCATCTTTCTCCAGGGCTGTTCCGGCGCAGTGCCTGCGCCTCCCTTGGCGTTTCCGCCTTGCCTTTTCGCATTTTTTATCACGCTGTTAATGATCCCAATGATCGCAAACAGGATAAAGATTTCCATAGACTGTTTCCCCTTTCCTCTCCCCTTTGGCGCAGTTATTGCCTGCACCAAAGGGGAAAGTGATCTCCATTTCGAAAAGCATTATTTCTTCTTTGCTTCTTCGCTGGCGGAAGAGGGTGTTGTTACTTTGGCAATGCCGTCACGCATAGAGGTATCGGCAATTACATTTTGCATTTGGTAGTAGTCCATAACGCCCAGCTTGCCATCCCGCAATGCGCTGGCCATAGCCCGGGGTACTTCGGCTTCCGCCTCCACAACTTTGGCTCGCATCTCCTGAACGGAAGCGCGCATTTCCTGCTCGTGAGCCACAGCCATTGCCCGGCGTTCCTCCGCTTTGGCCTGGGCAATACGCCGGTCGGCCTCCGCCTGGTCCATCTGCAACTGGGCACCAATGTTGCGGCCCACATCCACATCGGCAATATCGATGGAAAGAATTTCAAAAGCAGTTCCGGCATCCAAACCCTTGTTCAAAACTGTGCGGCTGATCAAATCCGGGTTTTCCAGCACCTGCTTGTGTGTTTCCGCGGAACCTACGGTGGTAACGATGCCCTCGCCGACACGGGCGATAATGGTCTCTTCCCCGGCACCGCCGACCAAACGCTCGATGTTGGTGCGAACCGTAACACGGGCTTTTGCTTTCAGCTCTATACCGTCTTTTGCAATGGCAGCCACCACCGGCGTTTCAATAACCTTCGGGGTAACGCTCATCTGAACGGCCTGGAATACATCGCGGCCGGCAAGGTCGATTGCGCAAGCCTTTTCAAAGGCCATTTCGATGTTGGCACGCTGGGCTGCAATCAGTGCGTTGATCACCCGGTCCACATTACCGCCTGCAAGGAAGTGAGTCTCCAGCTTGGAGATTGTCAAATTCAGGCCGGCTTTATTTGCCTTAATCAAAGGAAGCACAAGCCGCTGAGGCTGAATGCGCCGGATGCGCATACCCACCAGGGTACCTATGGAGATATGTACGCCGGAAGCCAAGGCGCTGACCCACAAACCAATAGGGAAAAACCGGAAGAAAATTGTCAGAACCACCAAGGCAATAGCTACAATGAATACGATCCAGATATACGCTTCCATGGTCATTTCTCCTCTCTATCTTACGGGCTATATCCACCGGTCCGCCTTTATTCGGCGCCGGATCACCTCTTAGCCACTAATTTTACGAACCATGATTCTGGCGCCTTCCACCTGTTCAATACGTACAGGCGTATTAGCCGGCACAAAATCCCCCTGGGAGACTACATTCAGCCGCACCCCGTCAAATTCAGCGATTCCGGCAGGGCGGAGCACTGTGGTGGTAATCCCTTCCTTGCCCAGGAACACATCCATATCTGTCGTAGCACTATATCCTTCTGCCAAGCTTTCTTCGTGATTCAATATAATGCTCGACTTGGATAGTTTTCCCTTTGCGGCAGATTTGAGGGAGATGGATATTGCAATAGCAATGACGGCAAGAATGATAATGGTCATCCCCAGCGCAGCAATCGGTCCGTGCGTCCGCCAGGTAAGGTATATGGTAACAAACTCCAAAATTACACCTGATATTCCCGGCAAGCCAAAGCCTGGCAGGAATACTTCCACTACCAGCAAGCCAATGCCTACCAAAAAACAGGCGATAATGGGCAAATTCGCCACGATGAAATCCAGCATGCGATCCCCTCCTGTTCTGATGCTAACAGTATACCATGTTTTTCTTTCCCAGAACAGAAAAGGAGATCAAAAATACAGAAAAGCGGCTCAAATGTCCATTTAGCCGCTATTGACGCCGTTTTTTTGCTCCAGTGCCTGCACGAGCGTATGCAAATCCTCTTCATAAACCTTCGCCAACTGCCTATTGTAAATGACAGAAGCGGGATGATATAGTGCAAACAATGGCAGCGTCTTTTGTTCTCCTGCCGGGGTTGCAATATGTGCTTGATGAAATTTCCCGTGCATCTCTCCAATTGTTCCTTTCCCCAAAAGGCTCTTTAAAGCCACATTTCCCAGTGTGACCAACAATTCTGGAGAGACGATCGAGATTTCTTCCAATAGCCAGGGAAAGAACAAACCAATTTCTTCCCGATTGGGGGGACGATTTGATACCCGGCCTTTATCACTTACCTTCGTGGGCCTGATTTTCACAACATTGGATATGTATATTTCTTCGCGTTTGAAATGGACCGTATCCAAAAAAGCAGACAGGTTTTTCCCGGCCTTTCCCACAAAGGGCTTCCCTTGCATGACTTCCTGTTCGCCGGGGGCCTCCCCAATCAGCATCAGGCGGGGCGCTTCCATTTTCCCTTCGCCAAAGACAAGTACCTTGTCTTCCCCCGGCCACAAGGGCCGAAAAAAGGCGGCACACCGCCCTTGAAACGCCTTCATGGCATCATTCATATTGCTGCGTCCCTCCAAATGTCTTCATATGCGCGGCACTCTATCAACTTTTCCCGAACCTGCTGCAGGTCTTTCCAGGCATCCTTTTTCTTTTCAGGGTCCCGTAAAAGCGCCGAAGGATGATAGGTGGGCATGATCCATACTCCCTTGCGTTCAAACCACGTTCCCCGGTCCCTCGTGATGCGTATTTCATCCCCCAGTACACCTTTTGCGGCTGTGGCGCCCAAAAGCAAAATAACCTGCGGGCGAACCAAAGCCGTTTGCATGCGCAAAAACGGCATACATGCTGCTGCTTCCTCCGGCAAAGGAACTCTGTTGTGAGGTGGCCGGCATTTGACAATGTTGCAGATATACACCCGCTCTCTGGGCAGGCTGATCGCAGCCAGCATTTTTGTGAGCAGCTGCCCCGCAGGCCCGACAAAGGCCAGACCTTCACGGTCTTCCACTTCTCCGGGGCCTTCGCCAATCAGCATAAGCGGCGCATCCGCCGCTCCCTGACCAGGCACCTTATGGGTGCAGCCCGCAACCAGGCC